>CAIYGJ010000202.1 GCA_903925705.1 uncultured Actinomycetes bacterium
ATTCATATTTCGGCTCGGGATTTTCAATCTTGGACTTTGATCGAAGTAAAGGACGAAGGCCAGGGAATTTCCCAGGACATCGAAAGCACTTTAATGACACAGGGCGCAACCACCGGTGGCACCGGCTTAGGTTTGGCTTGGGCAAGGAATCAAGTTGCATCTGATGGTGGCCGACTTGAGTTACGAAGTCTGAAGCCGGCAGTATTTGGAATATTTCTTATGTCAGTAAGATCAGGAACTGAGACGTCTAGTTAGCTGTTTTGCTCAACACTTGATACGTCATTTGGAAAAACCCAAGTGTGGTATCCCCAGAATCGAAATATGGTTCCTAAAACAAGCCCGATCACATTTGCACTGATGTTGTCTGCTAGAGCGCTTTCAAGCCCAAGGAGATAGTGACTAACCCAAAGGCAGGAAAGTGAAATAAGCATGCCAACGCCATTGAATACAAAAAACAAGGCGTATTCTCGTCGAAACGATGCTCTTGCTCGATCCTTGAAAGTCCAATTCCGATTTCCAACGTAGGCAAAAGTTGTGGCCGCCAAAACACTTATAACTTTCGCAGTTAACGGCTTGTCATAAAGAGGACCTTCGCCACCAGCAAACCTCAACAAGTTGAATATTGTCAGGTCAATTACATAGGCGATTAATCCAATAATGCCGAACTTACCGAGTTCTTTGCGCATCTTGGTAACGAAGTCTTTTACAGCCACCCCCTTAGATTAGCCAACGTTTCAAGGCATTAGCGCAATCGGTATCGAGGTTTCTATTTCGTGAGGTAAATTGACTTTCTAATACCTCAAAAGGGGGTGCCGAAGTGAGTCAGCGCATCTTGGTCATCGAAGATGATCAATCCATTGCTGAGATCGTTGGCATCTTGTTGCGCGCCGAAGGATTTGAAGTCTCATATTGTGCGGATGGAAATCAGGCCATAAACGCATTTCAAGTTGTCAATCCAGATTTAGTTCTCCTTGATTTGATGCTTCCAGGAAAAGACGGTGTGGAAATCTGCCGTGCAATTAGGGACTCAAGTGGAGTTCCTATTGTGATGCTGACAGCGCGAAGTGATACGAATGATGTTGTTACCGGTTTAGAAGCTGGCGCGGACGACTACATTGTTAAGCCGATTAAGAATGAAGAATTGTTGGCCAGAATTAGGGCACGATTGCGGAACATTGAAGCATCTGCTGTGAATGAAATTGCGATTGGCGATTTGATTATTGACGTGGCTGGACACAGCGTGAAACGTGGAGATACAAATATTCCACTAACTGTTTTGGAGTTTAAACTTCTTGTCACTTTGGCGAAACGCCCATGGCAAGTTTTTTCCCGTGAGGTCCTATTGGCGGATGTTTGGGAATATCAGCACGCTGCTGATACCCGACTTGTAAATGTGCACGTTCAAAGGCTGCGCGCAAAAATCGAAATTGATCCAGAAAGACCTGAAATTGTTGTGACAGTGCGTGGCGTTGGCTACAAAGCTGGACAAACTTAAGCGGTGAGCAAATTGGCTCAAGAAAAAACTTCGATGAGAAGTCGTTGGCGAAGAAACCTACAGTTTCGCTTGATCATTTTGACATTTGTTATCTCAGCGTCGGTATTAAGCATCGTTGGTGTGCTTTTGGTTAATCAAGTTGCATCCGGATTACTTGAAGCAAAGCAACAAAGCGCCCTGACCGAGTCGACTGCGGCTCGACTTGAGGTGCAACGCCTACTAGATGCTGCAGATGTTGGACTTGTGGCGCCAAACAACACTCGTCTTGTTGACTCCGTCATTACCGCGCTCGCAGTTCGGGCCGGATCGCCAGGAATTTATGACGCCTTATTCTTAAGTGGTCCAGGCTTGGATGGCGCTCCCGAGCGCGGGACAAAATTGATTTCTCAAGCTTCGATTCCGCAAGATCTTAGAACTGCGATTCGAGAACGAGATCGACAGGCGTGGGCGTATTCAAAGCTGATTTATGAAGGTGGCGAAATTACGCAGGGACTTGTTGTTGGATCTCCGGTTTCAATTCCTCGAGTCGGAGCATACGAACTCTATTTATTGTTCCCACTTGATAATGAACAACGAACGATTGATCTTGTTAAACAAGGAGTTGCTGCAACAGGAATTATTTTATTGGTGAGTTTGATGGTGCTGGCTTGGTTTGTAACGGCTCGAGTAACTGACCCTGTTAGAGAAGCAGCAGAAATTGCCGTGCAGATCGCATCTGGAGATCTAGATCGACGTATGCAAGTTAACGGTGAAGATGACATTGCAAGACTTGCAGGTTCCTTTAACGAAATGGCAACAAGTTTGCAAAGCCAAATCATCAGACTCGAATCGTTGTCGCAGATTCAGCAGCAGTTTGTATCTGACGTGTCTCATGAACTGCGCACGCCGCTAACCACCGTGCGCATGGCAAGTGAAATGATCTACAACGCTCGTGCCGATTTCGATCCTGATATGGCCAGATCTGCTGAGTTACTTAGAAATCAAGTAGACAGATTCGACCTATTGTTAAGCGACTTGCTCGAGATGAGCAAAATTGATGCCGGTGCATCTTCGCTTGAAAGCGCGCCTGTTGACTTAGCAATGCTTACCGAATCTATCCTGCGAGACAATAGCGAAATTGCCGCTGAACACTCGACCAAGTTTAAGTTTGTTAGTTCTGGAGATTCCACTGTCATGGCTGACATGCGCAGAGTTTCCCGGATCATCAGAAACCTAATTGTGAATGCAATTGAACATTGCGATGGAACACAAGTTGAAGTAGAAATAGCTGGAAATGAAACTTGTGTTTCAATTTCGGTGCGAGATCACGGTCAGGGAATTGCAGTTGAAGATCTCTCAAGAGTCTTTGGCCGCTTTTGGCGAGCAGATCCAGCCCGTCAACGCACCCTCGGAGGAACCGGACTTGGACTGTCAATCTCGGCTGAAGATGCTGCGCTTCATGGCGGAATCATCGATGTTTGGGGTGCACCAAATGAAGGCGCCCAGTTTGTTTTAACTTTGCCTCGCGTTGAGTTGGGCAGCATTGTTAATGTTGCAATTTTGGCAGGTGCGCCATGAGATCAAAATTTATCGCTGGATTATTAGCTGGAGTGTTGGGACTGTCAGGTTGTGCTGGAATTCCTACTTCGAGCAAGGTGTATTACGGGGACGAGATTTCTGAAGATACTTCAACTCAGTTTGTGAGAGTTATAGCGCGACCACCAAGTTCGAACATGAGTCCGGCAGAATTAGTTCGGGGATTTTTAGATGCCTGCGCGGATCCATCTGAGAATTACGGGATTGCGAGAAAGTACCTAGCAATTGAATCAGCTGATGACTGGAATCCACTAACGGGAATCGAGATTTATGAAGCTTCGACTGTTGAGGTATTAGAAAATTCGGCAAACGTAACCGTTGGTGCAGAAAAGCTAGGAACAATTTCAGATTTGGGACGATATCAAAGTAGCGATCCTGGTGTCCAGATTTCTAAATCGTTTGATCTTGAAAGGGACGCTGCTGGGCAATGGAGAATTTCCAAAGCAAGTGATGGAATCCTGTTGTCGAGCGGAGACGTTGACCGCTCATTTCGAAGTTTCCCAATCTATTTTTTCAACACCGATTTAACTTCCTTGATTACTGACAATTTGTTAGTACCAGTTAGCAATTCTGGTGCGGCAACCTCGTTAGTGCGTTCGCTCTTAGAAGGACCGTCACCCTATTTATCACCAGTTGCCACGAGCGCTTTTCCAGTCGGAACGACGTTAACTTATGGTTCAGTTCCGGTGACAAACGGTATTGCACAAGTCGATTTTTCAAATGAGATATTGGGAGCAAATGAGGTAACGCGACGCGCACTTTCAGCCCAATTGGTTTGGACTTTAAGTACGTTAGCAAATGTTTCTGCTGTTCAGATCTCTGTTTCGGGCCAACCTTTTGCGCTCGCTGACCTAGGTTCGCTTCAAACCATTCTGGACTGGCAGAATTTGTCACCAATTCCGAATGCGAATCAAGTTAATTTGAATGTAATCAGAAACGAAAAAATAGTTTCAGTCAATAACGCTGTGGAAAAAGAAAAGTACATCGCTCCAGCTTCAATGGCTTTTGCAGTGCCGAATTATGACAATTCTCAGTTAGCAATCGTGTCTGCCGACCGTAAGTCCGTCCAAGTTACCTTGGCATCAGAATCTAAATTCAGGTTGGTTGCGCAAGGAGACCAAATATCTAAACCAACATGGGATCGAGATGGAAACATCTATTTCTCTGATTTTGGGCAGGGAGTGCGCGAAGTTTTGAGCGATGGCTCGCTTCGCGTAGTACCAGTTGACGTATCAACTCTGGGTACTAGTGATCAAGTTAGGCAAGTTGCCGTTGCTAGCGACGGTGTGCGAGTAGCCGTAGTTTTATCAGACGGAATTCAAGACGTAATTGCAGTTGGTGCAATTTTCAAAACTGATTTGGAAACTAGGATCATTGGCCTGCATCGCATTGAGCGATCAATCACATCAGTCCGGGAAATTGTTTGGAGCTCGCCAACATCCATTGCGGCACTGGGAACAGACGAATCAAAAAGCGATCTACTTTTTGATGTCTCACTATTAGACGGAAAATCTAAGTTGTTCAGTACTCCGATTGGTGCACAGCAACTTTCTGTGGACGGCGCTGGGAGGCTTTACGTTTCAGCAGTAGATGGCGCAGAACAATTCGTATATCAACAGAGTTTTGGATCATGGTCTCAGGTTGCATCAGGAATTGGCGGATTCTTCTCCAAGTGAATTAACACCATAGATTTATCCATAATAGGCAAATTCACTAAACAAAAGATAAAAACCTTTTTAGGTTCCAACTATGGAAATTTTAAGGCAGTTAATTTTTACTCCTCGATGTCTGGTTTGCGCGAGACTCGGGGTTGAATTTTGCGAAAACTGCATCCAAGTTCTTCGACCGTTTAGGGCCAGAGAGTTGAGCGAATTATCGGCGTGTTTTTGCGCTGGTGATTATTCGGGTTGGCTTCGGGATTCAATCATCAGTTACAAGAATGGTGAGACGAAATATGCAGGTTTACTTGCAAAAATATTAGGAAAAACTATGGAGAAACTTGATCTATCAGAAAATTTAACCGTGATTCCAATTCCGAGTTCACCACAAAAAATCAAAGAGCGCGGGTTTGATTCAATTACAAAACTTTGTGCAACTGCGATTACTGAAAAGAATTCATTGACGCTTGACGCTTCAAACCTGTTTCTGCGACGCAATGTCGTAGATCAAGTTGGATTATCGGCAGTCCAACGTTTGGCAAATCTTGATGGGGCATTTGGGGTTCGCAGAGTTATCAACGGAACTGTTGTAATTGTCGACGATGTTGTTACAACAGGAGCAACTTTAAACAGTGCAGCGCGAGCACTCAAATACGCTGGCGCACAACGAATCTTTGGCTTAGCTTTGTGCGGCGCACCAAAAACCAGATAACCTGAGAGACGGCACCCACCCGGGTCCGTGATTGCGTTGCAAAGCAGTTCTTCGAAGTTGTTTTGCAACTAGCCGATGCCAGCCGCAGGCAAAGCGGTCCACGTAAGACGACTTTTGGTCGTTGAGCACGGTGCGGTTTAGAAGTAAGTCCTGCCTGTTCTTTGATCCAGATGGTCAAAATCAACAGCGAGGGTTAGTAGTAGCGATTGACGCTGCAAACACTCCAGCAGGCGAATGTGGGGTCGAAAATCAGGTCGGACGGGTGGGTGTCTTTATTGATACCAAATATTGATACCAAATCTGATGCAACTTTTGCTCCCACTAGGCTGAAGATATCAGCTAAGGGAGTTTTGGTGTCAGATTCAGCCGTTAAGTCCCAGCAAAAATTTGTTTTGAAAGCGATGCCGCTTTTTTTTGTTGGCATGACATTGCGTCCATTGACTACATCCGTTGGTCCGGTACTTCCTGAAATTCGAGCAGAATTTGGACTTAGTGCGACAGCCGCCTCGCTGTTAAGTACTTTGCCGATTCTCATGTTTGGATTCGGAGCGATGCTAGTTCCTCGATTGCTAAATCGAGTAACTCCAAACAAAGCTGTTTCAGTTGCTTTAGTTGCACTTGCAATTGGTGGAACATTGCGCCTTGTGCCATCTGTCGTTGTCCTTTATTTGGGAACTATCGTTATCGGACTTGGCGTGGCGGTAGGCAATGTAGTCCCATCAATAATTACCCGGAGAGATTTCCCAAAGAACATTGGCGGAGTCATGGGAATGATCGCGGGCGCTATCTCAATTTCCGCAGCGGTGGCTGCGCTTATTACTTATCCGCTAACCGAAGCTTTTGGGTCATGGCGCGGAGCGTTAGAAGTTTGGGCTATTTTGCCGTTAGTTGCCTGGGCAGTTTGGCGCTTCTATCGGCACGATGAAACGGTTGACGAAACTTTAACGACACCTCGTGACATGCGCGCGCTATTTCATAACAAGTTGGCTTGGGCTTTGGTTCTTTACTTCGGTTTCCAGTCAATGAATTACCATTCCATGAATGCTTGGCTGCCATCAATTTTGCGAGATTCAGGTATTGATCCAACCGTTGCGGGAAATCAGCTCGCTCTTTTAGTCCTACTTGGATTTCCAGCTGGCCTCTTTGTGCCGCCACTTGCTGCCAAGTTCAAATCCCAGGTAATCCTTTGCGTAATTTTTGTGGTTATTTTCGCAGTCGGTTTAATTGGCATTTATCTATTCGCAACTACTGGATGGTGGCCAAATGGAACTTGGCTATGGGTTTCCTTGCTTGGGATCGGGTTAGGCTCATCTTTTCCGCTGGCTTTAACTTTGGTGTTACTACGCTCTGATAGTCACGAAACAGCCCGAGATTTAGGGTCCTTTATGCAAGGTGGCGGTTACATCATCTCAGCAATTGGACCATTAACTCTTGGCCTACTCAAAGACTTAACGCATGCTTGGGGCGCATCGTTCATCGCGCTGGGAGTGGCTTTGATCATTCAACTGTTTTCCGGAATCATAATTTCCCGCCCTGGAATTATCAGCGGTACGTCAAAAGGCTAAAGCCTAAGTAACTTTACGTACTTAACTGCACATTGTTAATTGCGTATCTGCGTGATGCCGAACCCGATCAATTGCCGAACCCGACAAATTACTGAACCTAATCAATAGAGTGCAAGAATAAGGTGTGCCTAACCGACTTGCAGATTCAACATCGCCGTACCTGTTACAGCATGCCGAGAATCCTGTTGACTGGTATCCCTGGTCTGAAGAGGCTTTTGAATTAGCCCGTACTAGAGATGTTCCGATCTTTTTAAGCGTTGGCTACAGCGCATGCCATTGGTGTCATGTCATGGCGCATGAAAGTTTTGAAAATCCGTCAGTTGCAGCCTTGATGAACGAATATTTTGTAAACATAAAGGTAGATCGCGAAGAACTACCGGCCGTTGATTCGCTCTACATGGAGGCTACCCAGGCAATGACCGGTCAAGGCGGTTGGCCAAATTCTGTTTGGCTAGATCATGACCGACGACCTTGGTATGCAGGCACGTATTTCCCACCCCGTCCATCACATGGGATGCCTTCGTTTACGCAAGTACTTTTAGCTCTGAATGACACTTGGACCAGCGAACGTGAGCGCGTTAGCGATTCCTCATCTCGAATCATGGAGCATATCGGATCTCGAAATGAACTAATTGTTAAGTCCAAGTCAGATTTCACTCGAGAAGAAATCTCATACGCAATAACTTCTGGTATCGAATCACTTTCTTTAAGTTTTGATCCCATTAACGGCGGATTCGGGGACGCTCCTAAATTCCCACCTTCATTGGCGTTGGAATTTCTACTGCGAACACAGGCATTGAATAATCTAAATAGCAGTGAATCAGACTTTCGAATTTTGCAAATGATCGAGCAAACCTGCAATGCTATGGCGCGCGGTGGAATGTACGACCAACTAAGTGGCGGTTTTGCTCGATATAGTGTGGACGCAACTTGGACAGTTCCGCACTTTGAAAAAATGCTCTATGACAATGCTCAACTTCTTTCAATTTATGCTCATTTGTATCGATTAACTGGGGATGAGCAGTCGCTTCGGATAACTACTGAGACAGCTGAATTTCTGATACGTGAAATGCAAACCTCTGAGGGTGGCTTTGCTGCAGCACTGGACGCCGACAGTATCGACTTTGAAACTGGGCATACCGAAGAAGGTGCGTTCTATGCCTGGACGCCAAAGCAAATTACCGACGTACTCGGCACGGTGGATGCAGATTGGGTGATCCAGCTTTGCAACGTAACTACCGAGGGAACTTTTGAGCATGGTAAGTCAGTATTAACTCTTCATCAAGATCCAACTGACTGGGATAGGTGGCGAAACCTGCGCTCAAAACTTTTGCTATCTAGAGAAACTAGGCCGCGTCCTGGCAGAGACGACAAAATAGTCGCGAGCTGGAATGGCCTAACGATTCGCGCTTTAGTTGATGCGGGCAGTATTTGCAGCCGACAAGACTGGATTGAGTGTGCCACCCGCGCTGGCGATTTGTTAATGAGTAAGCACTTAGGAGCTGACCCAGCGCACCCGAGCAGATTGGTAAGAGTTTCGCGCGACGGTAAAGCGGGACTGCATGCACTTGGCGTACTCGAGGACCAGGCTCTAGTAGCAAGTGCATTCTTGGCTTTGGCGCAAGTCACTGGTGATGACGCCTGGCGCGAATTGTCTGGCACTTTACTCAATGACATTAAAGATCATTTCCAGCAAGGTTCAGGTTTAACTGACACCGCGAACGATGTCGAGCCAGTTGCCAAAGATGTTGCGACCAGACAAGTAGATCCAACAGACAACGTGACGCCGTCTGGTTGGGCCGCAACAATTGATGCAGCGCTCACATATTCCGCGTTATCTGGAGATATTGAAATGCGAACTTGGGCTGAAACATTTATTCCTGCCCTGATCCCATTAGTTGCATCGCATACCCGATTCGCAGGGTGGGGAAGTGCCATGTTTGTTACTTGGCTTGACGGGCCTCGTGAGGTTGCAGTGGTTGGCCCGCATAATTCTGAACTTCAAACTGTATTGATGAAAGGAACTGCGCCAGGAATGGTTTATGCCTGGGGCGATGAACAGCCATTGATTCAGAATCGAAAAGTACTTGATGAGAAAGCAACTGCATATGTATGTCGGGGATTTGTTTGTGATGCACCAACAACGGAGCTCCAAGTATTGAAAAAATCAATCGGCGCTTTTAGTTAAATACCAAAGCGTCGATTTCGCGCGGTGTATGACCGCACTGCCCGCAAGAAATCAATTTGGCGAAAGTTCGGCCAGTAGGCTTCACAAAAATAAAACTCAGAGTGTGCACTTTGCCATAGTAAGAAGCCGCTTAATCTTTGTTCTCCGGAAGTTCGGATTACTAAATCTGGATCAGGTTGCCCTTTGGTGTAAAGATGCGACGCAATCCGCTCAATGTCAATATCGGAGGCAACGTCAGATAGTGACTTACCCGCTGCCGCCTCTTCAACCAGTAATGATCTAACAGCGTCTACAACTTCCTGTCGGCCGCCGTATCCAATTGCAACATTTACAAGTAGACCTTGAACATTTTCAGTCTCAGATTTTGTCTTGTTAAGTAAATTCGCAGTTCGCTCGGGGAGCAGTTCAAGTGCGCCCACGGGATGGATTTGCCACCTTCCGGTGTTGCCCAACGAAGTCACGGTCTCTTCAATGATTTCAAGTAAGGCATCTAACTCAAAGGGATCGCGCAGTAAATTGTCTGTCGAAAGTAGCCAGAGAGTTACCACTTCAACGCCGAGTTCTTCGCACCACCCGAGGAACTCCGTTATTTTCTCGCCACCAGCTCGATGCCCATAGGCACTCGAAGATCCCATCTCGGCCGCCCAGCGTCGATTGCCATCCAAGATCACGCCAACATGAGCGGGTAGTTGATCCTGAGGCAGAGAGGAAGTTAGCCGATGTCCGTATAGGTCATATGCAACGTCTCCAAAGAGAGTTCGAATTCTTCCCATGCGCCCAAGATTAGTAGATTGCTTAAGATGCCCATGCATCCCTGCAATTGTTTAGAAATTCACCCAGTCGCAACTTTCAATTACGGCGTGTCTGACCAAGCAAAATCAACTGCAGGAATACCGTCATTCCTATCGGGCAATTCCGAGCCTTCCCAAGGATAAATCTGAAAATCTGGGGTGAGCTCGTGACCAAATCGAACACTCAAAAGCGCACGTATGTTTTAGATACCAGCGTCTTGCTTTCTGACCCGAGCGCCCTGTTTCGATTTGATGAACATGAAGTCGTCATACCCGTTGTCGTAATTACCGAATTAGAATCCAAGCGGACACATCCCGAACTTGGATACTTTGCGCGCTCAGCTCTGCGCAGCCTTGACGACTTACGAATCAAACACGGCCGTCTTGATGCTCCGCTGCCGCTAGGTGACAACGGCGGAGTTCTACGAGTTGAGCTAAATCACTCAAACCCAGATATTTTGCCTGCAGGTTTTCGCCTAGGAGATAACGACACCAGAATTCTGTCGGTTGCTAAGAATCTTTCAAGTGAAGGCTGCGACGTTGTATTGGTCAGCAAAGACTTGCCATTACGGGTCAAAGCGTCTGCAGTGGGACTAGAGGCACAGGAGTATCGAGCAGAGACCGTTCCATCAAGTGGTTGGACTGGTATGTCAGAAGTTTCAGTAAGTTCTTCTGAGATTGATTCGCTTTACAGTGATGAAATTATCGACCATGAAAGCGCTCGAGAAAATCCATGCCATACCGGAATTGTGCTTTCAAGTGAACGTGGTAGCGCATTGGCTAGAGTCACACCGGATAAGCGACTACAACTAATACGTGGTGATCGCGAAGCATTTGGTCTGCACGGAAGAAGTGCAGAGCAGCGTATTGCATTGGATTTGTTACTTGATCCTGAAATTGGAATTGTTTCACTTGGTGGTCGTGCTGGAACTGGCAAAAGCGCACTTGCTCTTTGCGCCGGCCTAGAAGCCGTAATGGAACGCCAACAGCATCGCAAAGTTGTTATTTTCCGACCACTTTATGCAGTCGGTGGCCAGGAACTTGGCTACTTGCCAGGTAGTGAAAATGAAAAAATGTCTCCTTGGGCGCAGGCGGTCTTTGACACTTTGTCTGCAGTGACTTCTGCTGATGTTATCGATGAAATTTTGGAACGAGGAATGCTAGAGGTCCTTCCGCTAACTCACATTCGAGGTCGTTCTCTGCATGACACCTTTGTAATTGTCGATGAAGCGCAATCGCTAGAGCGAAACGTTTTACTAACGGTGCTTTCGCGTATCGGTAAAGATAGTCGAGTGGTCTTAACTCATGACGTTGCGCAACGAGATAATTTGCGGGTTGGCAGACATGACGGTGTCGTAGCGGTCGTAGAAAAACTCAAAGGTCATCCACTATTTGCACACGTAACGCTGAATAGGTCTGAGAGATCTCCAATCGCTGCGCTAGTCACAGAAATGCTGGAAGACCTGCCAGCATAGATTTAAACATCGTTTGCTAACCTAAACGGTGTTATGACGAAACGCACATTGACTTCAACAACATTAGTGCTGTGTGCGCTACTGGGATTTCAAGCGAGCGCCAGCCCGGTAAGTGCTGCAATTGTTCGCACCGCGGATGATCCAACTCGGGATCTTTCTAAAGAACAACGCAAGAAGATCTCGTTTGAAGTTTGGGTTGCTGCACCAACTACTAAATTTTTGAAAAAAGTTGAGTCGCACAATAATTGCAAGTCAACGGGCGGTAAAGGAAAATACCAAGGAACTTGGCAAGTTAATGCGGGGTTCTGGAGAACTTACGGTGGTCTGAAGTATGCCTCAAAGGCAAGTAAGGCAACTTGCCTCCAACAGGATTTAGTTGCTTACAAAGGATGGCTTGCTCGCGGCTGGAGCCCTTGGCCACCAGCTAAAAACTTCAAACCCTAGCTTTTGACTATTTCGGTGGGCCGATCGGGATATTCAAGGCAATTGGGCGCAGAGTTTCAGCAAAGAAATCATTGCCTTTATCGTCCACCACTACGAAAGCTGGGAAATTTTCAACTTCAATTTTCCAAACCGCTTCCATACCCATTTCAGGGAAGTCAAGTACTTCAACTTTCTTAATGTTGTCCTTAGCTAGCCGCGCAGCTGGACCACCGATCGAACCTAAGTAGAACCCACCGTTTTCCTGACACGCCTTAGTTACTACATCACTTCGATTTCCTTTTGCCAGCATCACAAATGACCCGCCAGCTTTTTGAAACCGGTCAACGTATGCGTCCATGCGTCCTGCGGTTGTTGGTCCGAAAGATCCGGATGCATAACCAGCTGGAGTTTTGGCTGGTCCAGCGTAGTAAACGGCATGATCTTTAAAGTACTGTGGCATTTCTTCGCCACGTTCAATCATTTCTAAAATTTTGGCATGCGCTAAGTCGCGCGCAACAATAAGTGGACCAGTTAGCGAAACTCGCGTTTTAACTGAGAGTTTTGAGAGTGTTTCACGAATCTCTGACATCGGACGGGTTAAGTCGATACTTATTACATTGTCATCGAGGTGCTCATCAGTAATTTCTGGCAGAAAGCGAGCCGGATCGGTTTCTAGCTTTTCAATGTAAGCACCTGTTGCGTCAATCTTTACGAGAGCCTGTCGATCAGCTGAACAAGAAACTGCAATTGCGATTGGGCAGGAAGCGCCATGTCGAGGCAATCGGATTACTCGAACGTCGTGACAGAAATATTTACCGCCGAACTGCGCGCCGATACCGATATTGCGAGAGATCTCCAGGACC
>CAIYGJ010000203.1 GCA_903925705.1 uncultured Actinomycetes bacterium
AAGTGTTGTGTCGTAAAGATGAAATGCGTCAGTAACTGGAGAAGTTTTTGTCATTAGACGATCCGATGCATCCAGTTATGGTTATCTGGCGCTTTGCCGGTCTGAATATCTACAAGGGCAGCTCGAAGTTTCATAGTGACATCACCAGAACCACCATCGGCTACATTCCAAGCGCCACTGTTCTTGCTATCAACGCGGCCAACTGGAGTGATTACGGCCGCAGTACCACAAGCAAAAGTTTCGGTGATTTCGCCGGATGCGCAACCTTCGCGCCATTGCTCAACTGTGATCGTGCCTTCTTCGGCTTGGTAACCCAAGTCCCTAGCAAGCGTCAGAATCGAATCACGAGTTACACCTGGCAACAGAGTTCCAGTCAGACGTGGTGTCACGAGGCGCGCATTTGAACCTGAGCCATAAACAAAGAACATGTTCATGCCACCCATTTCTTCAATGTATTTGCGCTCAATGGCATCGATCCATACAACTTGATCGCAGCCATTGTCCGATGCTTCCGCTTGGGCAATCAGGCTCGAGGCATAATTTCCAGCGCACTTGGCTTCGCCAGTTCCACCAGGTGCAGCACGTACATATTCATCGCTGAGCCAAACGGAAACGGGCTTAACACCTTGTGGGAAGTAAGCGCCAACAGGTGATGCCATCAATACAAATGTCACGTGCGTTGATGGGCGAACACCTAAGGCATCTTCGGACCCAAATTCAAGTGGACGTAAATACAGTGACTGATCAGGATCAGTTGGAACCCAAGCTTGATCTTGGCGAACTAAAGCTTCGATTGCTCCAATAAACAAGTCAGTTGGCACTGGTGGCAAAGCTAAGCGATGGGCCGAACGCTGGAAGCGAAGCGCATTTGCCTCAGGGCGGAAGGTGAAAATGCCGCCATCAGCTTGGCGATAAGCCTTTAGGCCTTCGAAAATTGATTGCCCGTAATGCAGCGCATTTATTCCTAAACCACCTGCACTTGCCGAGCCAGAAACTATTTCAGCTTGATGCCAACCATCTGATTTGGTCCAAACAGCACGAACCACATTGTCAGTGAAGTACTTTCCAAAACCTGGGTCCGCAAAAATTGCAGCGCGCTGATCTGCAGTCGATGGCAAAGGGTTTGCATGATTTGTAATTGCAGCAACCGCGCTAGTTCGCTCAACTGCTGGATAAAGCGGTTGGCCAGAGGCAACTACTTTTGCAGCAGATACGTCTAAGTTGTTGTGAACAAAAGTTGTCATCAGTTTTTCCTTAGCCTGCTACTGCCGCTGCGAGTGCGTCACCTATTTGGCTTGTAGAACGTACGCCACTTCGTGATGCCAGATCCGCAGCTACCGCATCGTCAATTTTCTTTGCTGCATCTGCATAACCCAAATGATCTAACAACATTGCAATACTTAAAACGGTCGCAGTCGGATCGGCTTTACCCTGTCCTGCAATGTCAGGTGCGCTGCCGTGTACTGGTTCGAACATGCTCGGGTTAGTGCGACTTGGATCAATGTTTCCACTAGCTGCTAATCCGATACCACCGGCAATTGCTGCGCCAATGTCAGTCAAGATATCGCCGAACAAGTTGTCAGTGACAATTACATCAAATCGTTCAGGTGAAGTTAAGAAGTACATACTTGCTGCGTCAACGTGACAATAATCTGTTTCGATGTTTGGATACTCAGCTGCAACATCGTTAAATGCTCGCTGCCATAGATCGCCGGCATAAACAATCACGTTAGTTTTGTGAACAAGTGTCACCT
>CAIYGJ010000204.1 GCA_903925705.1 uncultured Actinomycetes bacterium
ATGCCATCATTTCGATGGCACAGCAAGCAAGTCCAAATGTTGCTGGCCATAGCGAGTTCTTACGGGCGTAACCTGCTAAACCTTCAACCGTGGTTAGTAGAACACCACTTGGCAACTTCTCTTCTAGTCCCATTTTTTCCTCTAACTACTTAATCCCACTCAAGTCCACCACGACGCCAAACAAATGCGTACGCAACTAGAACTGTGAGAATGAAAATAATCATTTCAATTAATCCAAATAATCCAAGTGCATCGAAAGAGACTGCCCAGGGGTAGAGAAAAACAATTTCAATGTCAAAAACAATGAAGAGCATCGCAGTGATGTAGTACTTGACTGGGAAGCGGCCACCGCCAAGTTGAGCTTGCGCTGGCTGGATGCCACATTCGTAGGCATCAACTTTGGCGCGGTTATATCTTTTTGGTCCGGTGAATGATGCGGCAGCTACTGAAAATGCTGCAAAGCCAAATGCCAAAAGCCCTAAAAAGAAAATGGGTAGGTATACGTTTCCCTGTCCCACGGTTTGGCCACCTTTCGCTTGCGCTAATCAATCCTAGGGGCGAAAAGCCCTTTAAAAATTCAGCATTTGTGCGTTTGTGAATAAATTCACTAAGCGTCTTTAGTTTATTTGCCAGTGGTTAATAGGTAGCTTTGGGGCGTTACTTAGTTGCCCTATGCAGAGCAACGGTTCTTACTTAGTTGCCCTATGCAGAGCAACTATGCCCCCCGTTAGATCGCGGTACTCACAGGTTTTCCAGCCAGAAGCCAAAATCACTTCACTGAGTTGTGTCTGATTTGGCCAGGCCCGAATTGATTCTGCCAAGTAAACATAGGCATCAGGATTACTAGACATTTTGTTAGCTACTGCAGGAAGTGCCTTCATTAGGTATTCCATGTAAACCGTGCGAAATGGCGACCAAGTTGGATGGCTGAATTCGCAAACCACAAGGCGGCCACCTGGCTTGGTGACTCTGAACATTTCAGACAATGCCTTTTTCGGATCCTGAACATTTCTCAGCCCAAATGAGATTGTGACCGCGTCAAACGAATTGTCCGCAAATGGAAGGTTCATGGCATCGCCTTGGACAAAAGTCAGATGAGGAAATTGCTCACGTCCAACCTCGATCATGCCTGCGCTGAAATCACAAGCCGTTGGGTTTGCTCCAGCTTCATAGAACGGCTGAGTACTAGTGCCCGTTCCCGCAGCTAAGTCCAGAATCTCTTCCCCGACTGTCGGGGCAATCGCTGCAACCACTGCTTTTCGCCAAGTGAGTGTTTGCCCCAAGCTGAGCACGTCATTAGTGATGTCGTATTTCTTTGCAACAGCATCAAACATGGCAGCAACTTCATGTGGCTCTTTGTTTAAGTTTGCGCGAGACATGGTTCTAGTCTGCCATCTTTTATGTTGTGCGCATTTCCAGGTGCCTAAGTCGTATTGGAAATCTTTGTCAACACCGAATTCCATAGTGAATTTACATTTGCAATTGCTAACACCACTCGGTCATAGTCTTTGGTCAAACTTGCGTCACGCAAAATAACGCTTGCGGTTGTGGGAGAAAGTGCGATGTCTCCAGCAAACAGGGATTTCCAAACTTTGTCTTCCTCGCTGCGAATCTGCTCTAGCTCAGCCAAGTCCTTCCTTAGAAAAGAAGCCTGCTGAGTAAGTTGTTCGCGTTGATCCTGCGACGAGATAATGACGCCTCCCAAAACCGCTCCGCCATTGAAAAAGAGAAATGGAATCGCTGCGTAAGCTAAAGCAGCGCTGTATGCGCCAAAGTCATCGCCTGCGAAGAACCCAAGTATCAATAGCCAAAAGAACAAGTAGGCAACAACAACTGATTCAAAAACCAAAATTCGAATCACCAAGCGTTGTTTCAATAGCAGAGGGGCAACATATTTCTTATAACAAAAGAAAATCACGTAACTTAGAAGGCTCAAAGTTGCACCCCAAAAAGCGGCATGAAATTCGTTCATAAAGTAACCCAGCCAACTACAGAAACCAAAGAATGCAACTGCCGAAATTAGTCCTGGTAACGATGCGTTTGGTTGTGTACTCGCTGAAATAATGATTGACGGCGAGTATCTGAGTTTTGAATTTAACTTTGGTAAGCGCGCCGGACCAGGAAAGCGAATCGCAATTTGATTTACTCGGACTTCAATCTCATTTAAAACTTTTTGTAACTTATCAATTTCATTATTTGCATTTTGATCCAGAGTATTTGATGATGCAAAGTTATATAGAGTTCCAAGTGTTGACTGAATCTCTAGCGAGATTTCTCTAATTGAAAAAGTTCGTGAATCTCGAATCTCTCGAATTATTTCTATCTGTCTCTTGGATAAATCTGCCAACAAACTTTTAGCCAAACGAACTTGCTTTAAGTTTCCACCCAGAACTTGGAAAAGCCAGCCAAATCCTAGATAAACAAAAACTGCAAAGGCCAAACTGATAAATCGCTGAAATACTGACTGTGAAATTGGTTGGAGATTCCAGCTTCTAAGTGTCGCTTCGAACATAAAATTTCCCGCAATACTTACAACCAAAATGGTGGCAACTGCCAAGAGCCCTCTTAAGGATCCAGTAGGCAATCGTGAAACGTATCTTCCTAAAACTGAAAGTGACACAACTGATAGACACTGAGTAAGCGCTACTGCGCCCGCGCTATAAATAAAAAGGTTACTTTGGCTAGCTGCATATACTGTTAGCTTCCCAAGTGAAAAAACTAATGACGCAAGAGTTAAAGCAAGCAAATCGAAACTATAAGTGCCTGCAATGTTTTGGAATAACCGTTGCGATTGAGGGCTTATTTGCGCGTTGGTTAACTCGGTCACGCCCCAAGTCTATGTATCCCTTTTGCAAATGCCGAGAAGTAAAAGACACCGTAGGCTTATCGGATTATGACTTCTCTAGCCGCGGACCAAGAGTCAATCTTGTACGTTCGAACCACAGAGCTACCAGACATTCCTCACCTCCTGCAGCTTTTGCCAGCAGAAGGTGGGTTGGCTTGGGTAAATGGATCAGCCACCAACCAAATGGGGATTGTTGGGTGGGGTGAGGTCACGCGAAGTACTTTCAATGGGCCGGAGCGGTTTAGTCGTGCGCAGCGTTGGTGGTCGCAACAATGTTCAAATTCAACGGGTGATGAACCAATAGCCTTTGCATCCTTTGCATTTGATAAGGATCCTGGCACTTCGGTTTTAGTGATTCCAGAAGTTGCTATCACCCGAAGCAAAACTGGAACTAAATTAACTGTTACCAGCAATTCTGCAATCTCTGATTCGCAACTATCCGGAATCGTTAGTGAGATAAATCGTCCACGTGTGGTTACGCAAGGTATCAACAACGTCACTTGGTTACCGGGCTCTCGCCCAGTTTCGGAATGGCAATCCGCTGTAGATACCGCAGTTGCACGCATTAATTCTGGTGAGCTCGACAAAGTTGTTTTGGCGCGCGATATTGTGGCAAAGCTCGATGAGCCAATTCACTTAGGTGCGCTATTGATTCGGTTAAATGAATCTTTTCCGGAATGTTGGACTTTTTGTGTAGATGGTCTCGTTGGTGCTACACCAGAACTTTTGATTCGTCGTGAGGGTGAGCACGTAACAAGTCGAGTTCTTGCTGGAACTATGCGCCGAAGCCGGGACACTGATCGAGATGGTCAACTTGCCGCTGAGCTACTCGACTCCGATAAGGATCAAGAAGAACATGTTTACGCAGTGGAGTCAGTTGCTGCCGCACTTGCAACACACTGCACCGATTTAAGCGTCCCGAAAAGTCCATTTATTTTGCGTCTTGCAAATGTTCAGCACTTAGCAACAGATGTGACAGGTGAACTTGTTGACGCCGCTCCTGCACTTGCCCTTGCCGCTTCACTGCATCCAACGGCTGCCGTGTGCGGTACTCCTACTGAGCGAGCCTCACAAGTAATTAGAGAACTTGAAGGCATGGATCGTGGCCGCTATTCAGCACCCATTGGTTGGTTAGCGGCAAATGGTGATGGTGAATTTGGAATTGCATTGCGGTGTGCCTTGGTTGAAACAAGTGATCGCAAGACTTTACGTCTATTTGCCGGCTGTGGAATTGTTTCCGGATCAACTGGCGAGTCCGAAGTCGCAGAATCTCAGGCTAAATTTGCCGCTATGAAATCTGCGTTGGAATAACTAACCGTTTTTGGCAGGGATAGTTTCCCAGCCTCGCAAAACAAATGTCGGGCGCTGAACTGGAGTACCGGCGAGTCGCAAATTTGGAAATCGCTCGAACATCATAGGCAGCGAATTTTGCATCTCAAGTCTTGCCAACGGAGCACCAATACAGAAATGAATTCCAGCGCCAAACGCAATGTGCGGATTATGTTGTCTGGTTAAATCAAATCGATCTGTATTTTCAAA
Source organism: uncultured Actinomycetes bacterium (assembly GCA_903925705.1). GTDB lineage: Bacteria > Actinomycetota > Actinomycetes > S36-B12 > UBA5976 > UBA5976. Next base: position 4,385 of record CAIYGJ010000204.1, read on the forward strand.
AACATCTTCGTCGCGATTAGCAGATCCAAGCATGGCAACTACTTTTTGACCTTTAAGAACCGTGGTTTCTCCGATTGTGGTTTCTCTGGTTGCAGTTCGTTCAAACATATGAAGAGGTGAATCAAATCTCATCATTTCTTCCAATGCTGTTTCAGTAAGTTCTCTCGGCGAACTTTTCATAAGTTCCAATTGGTCTTGGTGGCGAAACATGGCAACCATGCCGTTTCCAAAACCATTTACTGACGCTTCATGACCTGCATTGAGTAGCAATACGCACATTGCGATCATTTCGTGTTCGTTGAGTTTTTCACCTTGTTCTTCGACTTCAACGAGCGCAGTGATCAAATCTGGCTGTGGGTCTACTTTACGTTTGGCTGCCAGATCAGCAATGTAGGAACTAAATTCAAGCCCAGCTTTTTGAGCTGCAAGCTCTTGTTCGCGGGATCTTCCGTACTCATACATTTTGACGATGTCCTGCGACCAGCTACGCAAGTCATCTGCCATTTCTCGTGGGACTCCGAGTAAGTCTGCGATCACAAGAACTGGCAGTGGCTCTGCGTAATCCGCCAAAATATCAAAACTTCCAGATTGAGTCAGTTTGCTTTCTGCCTGATCGAGTAACTGCTCACAAATATCTTTAATGTTGGGCTCTAGAGCTGCAATACGTCCAGGCGTAAACGCCTTTTGCACTAATGAGCGAAGCCGAGTGTGTTTGGGTGGCTCACTATCTAAAATCGAATCTGAATGTAACCAGTTAAAAATTTCCCACTCATCAAACGGTTCTTGAGCTTGATAAATCCGACCTAGGTTTTTGTTTCGCAGAGTTGCATTCGCCGTTTCGTGCGTTGGTGCCAGCCAAAGCCCTAGCCGATCACTCCAGATCAGATCTCGAGCAGATCGAAGTTCACGATAGATGTCATAAGGGTTTGCAACCGTTGCTGGGTCGCGCGTATCTAATATGTCAGCCAAGCTCATGCGCTATTTGGCTGCTCTTCTTTGTAGCCAATCGACTTGATCGGGAGTGTGATCATGTAAAGAACCGCAAAGCTGGAACCCAAAACCACAAAAATCCAACGCCCAGAGGTTGCGGTGCCCGGTGCTAAATAAGTCAGCACTCCTAGTCCAATTGAAACCAAGATCATTGCCACAGCTGCGCGACGAAACGCCGGGTCTGCTGCATTTCGTGATGTTGTTGCCATATGTGTTGCGAGAGCAACCAGAACTACGCCCATTAACTTAAATGACCATATGACGGATTCATTTGATGGCACACCTATATAGGTAAGAAATGCCGAAGGATCAATGAGCAATAGAACTGCACTTATTCCAAAGACAATCGATCCAACGACCATAACTAAACGGGAGTACCGATATCTTGAATTGCGCATGGCATAAGTCTAGAACTTCCCGCCAAACATTCGATAAGGCAGTCGATTACTTGTGCAAGAGTCCGGCGTCACTTAATTTGCTGTCGCATTCCGTGGATCCTGGAACTGGCGCATCTGGTGTTCTGGCCGGGCAGACCCTTTCAAACGCGCAGTAATCGCAAAGCCGAGATACTCGCGCTTCCCATGATGAATTTTTAACGTCACTTTCACTACCTGCGCGCATTTGGGCAAGTTTTTCACCCTGGGAAATAACTAACCCTGAATCTGCAGGCCTTCGCACTACCTCTTGGGCATTCAAGAAAATAAGTTCGACTTCATCGACATCAATGTCGTGTTGTGTCTTGAATCCCAGAGCATACAAATATGGCTGTGCAAGTTTGTCGTCTATGAACTTTCCTGGACTCTTTCCGGTTTTGTAGTCAGTTACTCGATTAACGCCGTCAACTGTGAATCTATCCACTTTTCCAAAAAAGTTAACGCCATTAATTTCAACGCTAAGTTCCATCTCTAGATGTTCTGGTTGAACTACAACTTCAGGTGGATTTTCAACTTTGAATAAATTCTCGATAGCTTCTTTAACGCTGTGCTTCATTTTATTATCGGATTCGAATGGCTTGTATTCGTTCGCTTTGAGCATTCGTGGACCATGCTCACGAAGTAGTTCCATAGCTGCTTCTAAAGTTCGTTCTTCTGGAGCAAGTCGATACAAATATTCAACAACTTCGTGAGTTATGGATCCACCCGCTAGCGCAGATGTAGGGGGTTCACGCCAGCCGTCAATATATGAAAAGAAATATTTCAAGCCACATTGTTGATAAAGCGACATTTGCGAGTAAGAAACGCGTTTTGGGAGATTCGCTTTTGCTGGTTGTTCAACATCAACTCGCATTGATTTATCGGCCATTTGATTTTCTCCCTTGTTGCACTAACCGTACTTGTCTTGACTGACGATTCAGTCGTTACGGCTTAGAAATGCGGGATTTAACTTGATCGTGCGGCAGGGCGTAAGAAGTATTTCCATCGCGCCCAACCATTGTGGCGTTATTAACTAGCGCATTCAAGACTGACTCTTCAACGCCTTGGACCACAGCCGTGAAGAAGGCATCTAGATAATTCCATGGCACAAAATCAAGGGACTTTAATTCAGCGTCATTTCGTTTCTGAGTCGGAAATCCACTTGAGAGTTCGCCTGGCTGCGCCGTCGATACCGCTAGGAAAATATCTCCGCTGAAATGTCCGCCGGCAGTTCCAGTCCTTGCTAGCCCAAGTGGAACTCTTCTGGCTAGTGCCCGGCATTGATCTGGAAGTAGCGGTGCGTTTGTCGCAATTACAACAATTACTGAGCCTGCTCCGCCAGGGACTGTTCGAGATTTATCTTTTTCAAGCCAGGTTGATTCATCCATTGGATTTGGGACGTCTAAATCTGACATGTCTATACCCTGAATGCGCAATTCTCGGCGATCGCCAAAGTTGGCCTGCACAAATACACCTAAGACATATTCTTCGCCACCAAAATTTACGGTTCTGGAAGCCGTGCCATTTCCACCCTTGAATCCATAACAATTCATTCCGGTGCCACCACCGTGCGATCCTTCGCTTACTTGGCCGCCGGCTGCAGAATCAATCGCCAAAATTGTGTGCTCAGTTGTTACGTGAGCGCCATTGATGTCGTTTAAGTATCCGTCCCAAGTTTCTGCGACAACGGGCAATAGCCATTCCATAGCTGCCTCAGGAAAATTTTGTTTAACCCATTCGATTACCCCACGGTGAACACTTCCTACTGCGTGGGTATTTGTAATCATGATTGGCCCAGACAGGCCGCCGGTTTCATTTATCCAGTGCGATCCAGTCATTTCACCATTGCCATTTAGAGAATAGATTCCGGCGGGAATTGCACTTTGGGTATTCTTTTTTCCAACTGGCAAAATCGCGGTTACTCCGGTTCGTACTGGTCCAGAGTCAGACACCAAGTCACCTTCGCCAGATATCAAAGTAACCATTCCAACTTCAAGTCCTGGCACATCTGTGATTGCATTTAGCAATCCAGGATTGCCTTCGAAGTTGATTCCTAAATCGCGAGCTCTCATGATTTATTCCTTAACTGTTTCTCACTTGAGAGACAATCTGTTTAATCAAATCATTCTCGGCGCTGCGGTCCCCTGTCAGGCAAACAATAACTTTGATCCCTGGCGTTTTTTCAAAACTTTCTAGCGCGTAATTCAATTCAGTTTTCGAAGTCACTTGTTTCGCTGGTATGCCTATTGATTCAGCTATCACCCAAAGGTCTTTGCCATGCGGGGTGCCAAAAATCTTCTCGTAATGTTCTTTATATTGATCTGCGCCTTGTTCTAGCTGACTAAAAATTCCACTGCCGTTGTTATCTAAAACCACAATCGTAAGATTTGGCTGGGCTTGGCCTTCACCTATATTTAGGCCACCCAAATCGTGTAAAAATGCGATGTCGCCCATGAGTAAGACAGTTCGCTTACCCGTACCGAGGCCAACGCCAATTGCGGTTGAAATCAGTCCATCGATTCCATTCGCACCTCTGTTACCAAATACTCGCAAGCCATCTCGTGTTTCGGCATAGGCCTCAAGGTGACGAACTGGCCATGATGCAGCGACAAACAATTGGTCATCTGCGCCAACTTGATTCCAAACAAACTGCGCAGCGCTTGGCCCAGTAAGTGTGTCAGGTGCTAACTCAGTTGCAATCACAGTAGTGGTCTTGCGATCCAGCGATTGCCATTGCTCGAGCCATCCAGGATCAACTTTGGTTTCGAGAATTGGCATGCAATCGAAAATTTCTTTTGCGCTTGAAACGGGATTTGGTGAATCAGGTCCAGCGATTGAACTATGAATTGCTAGATGAGTTGGAACACTCTTAAGTAAACCGAGGACTGCGCGAGATAATCCAACCGTTCCGAGCGTGACAACAACATCAACTTCAGGCGACGTTCCGGATTGAAGCAAAACCACACCATGCGAAATTGAATTCTCAAACTTGTGGGCGTTAGCAGTTGGCTCCCAAATTATTGGCCAACCGATTTTTTGTGCGACTTTATTTAAGTCTTCGACTGCTTCAACATCTGCATTGTCACCGACTATAAAAATTCCTCGAGCTGAAACTTCAACTTGCTTCTGATGACATTCAATTTGTGCAGGTGACTTCATACTTGGCATCTCTGGTTGCCAATTTAAGTTTTCAGCATCCGGCAGCAATGGCAGCTCGAACTGAACGTTAACTTGCACGGGACCTGGGCGCCCAGATACTGACGTATCGATTACCTTGTTAATGTCAGAAGCGTTAGTTAGTTCAGATGCCACGTCGATTGCAGACTTGACGAAAGTTCCAAACATTCCAAATTGATTTATAGTTTGGGGTGCGCTGTTTCCTCGAGCAGATTCTGGGCGGTCGGCACTTAAGACAATGACCGGGACGGCGCTATGGAATGCCTCAACAATTGCCGGCATCAGGTTTGCAACTCCAGAGCCCGAAGTGACTACAACCGGAACTGGTTTCCTAGTTGCCTTGGCAATTCCTAAGGCTAGGAATCCAGCATCTCGCTCATCAATACGCACCTGGATCTTTACGAACCCAGCTTTTTCGGCCTGCGCAAATGCCCACGATAACGGGGCGTTTCGGGAACCAGGTGCAATCACAACATGTTCGACGCCGGCATCTAGGCAGCTTTGAACAATTGCTCTAGCTGACACGGTTGATGTCATTGCATTTGATGTCATTGTTCTACCGCCTCTCGCACGCTCTGGCTGACCAAGTCTTTGGCACCGCTTAGCCATGCTCGCACAATCCGCTCTTGCCACCAAAGGCGATCGTCTTCACTTACCTTTGCTGCTGATGTTGCAAGTAAATGAGCATCTGGGGTTGCTCTTCGTGCCGGCAATTCACCATTGACTGGCAAGGTAGTCGGAGTTACCAAGTCTTCTAAAAACAAGGTGCCGGTTCCTAGTCCACAAGCTCCGTATAACTGCGGAATGCTGGAAGCAAGCGCAATTCCACTCGACAGACCAACGGATGTATCTAACGATCCACTCACAACCGCAGGTAATCCAATCTCGTTTATCAGATCAAGTGAGCTTTGCACGCCACCCAGCGGAATGGCTTTGACTACCAAAATGTCCGCAGCCGATCGAATCTCGTCGACATCAACATTGGCTGCCATGCGCAAAGACTCATCGACTGCAATTTGGATTGGCTGGCTCCAGTTTTGCATTTTGTTTTTCAGTTCGATTAGCTCTGAAACTGTTGCGCATGGTTGCTCTACATAATCAAGGCCGCCGGCAGCCTGGTCAAGAATCTGGATAGCGTGAATTGCTTGATCGACACTCCATTGACCATTCACATCAATTCGAATCTTTCCTTCGATGCCTAATCGGCCCAAAGTGTCACGAACGGCTTTTACACGTAACTCATCACTTGCGTCCGAAACTTTTACCTTAAAAGTTGTCATCCCATAATTTTGAACGGCAGATTCAACAGCAAAAATAGTTTGTTCGATATCCAGCATGGGAATTATGGAATTGACTGGGACTGAATTTCTCACTTTCGCGGGAAATGCTCCAAAAGCCGCTTCAAGTGCGCCGGCAAGCCATTTCGAACAGACTGCATCGTCGTACTCAGGAAATGGCGCAAACTCACCCCAGCCAGCAGAACCACTTATTAATGCGCCAGTGCGCACTTGAGTATTGCGAAACTTTGCCGTTAAGTTCAACGCAAACGGAACCGATTGTTCCGCGATCTCAGCAATAGACATTTTTAGCGCTACGAAAAACTATGGACGTTTTGGAAACTGCGTGAAATCAGGTCTGCGCTTTTCTTTGTAAGCGTTTCGACCTTCTTGAGCTTCCTCGCTCATGTAGAAAAGTAGCGTTGCATCGCCAGCGAGCTGTTGAATTCCAGCTAAGCCATCATCAGCAGCATTGTGGCTTGCTTTGAGTAGGCGAAGTGAAAGTGGTGAAAGCCGAAGCATTTCACGACACCATTGCACAGTTTCAATTTCTAAATCTTGAATTGGTACAACTGAATTAACTAAGCCCCAGTCATATGCTTGCTCGGCGCCATATTGACGGCATAGGAACCAAATCTCGCGCGCTCGTTTTTGACCTATGTGACGGGCAAGTAATCCTGAGCCGTATCCACCATCAAATGAACCTACGATCGGACCGGTTTGGCCGAAGCGAGCATTGTCAGCAGCGATCGAAAGGTCACACACCACATGCAACACATGTCCACCACCGATTGAATAACCGGCAATCATCGCTACAACTGGTTTTGGAATTCTGCGAATTGCAATTTGTAAATCTAAAACGTTTAGGCGACCCACACCTGCCTGAGCAACTGCATCATCACCGATGTAGCCATCATCGCCACGAATCATTTGGTCGCCGCCGCTGCAGAATGCCCAATCTCCCTGGCCGGTCAGAATTACAACACCAACACTTGGATCATCCCGAACTACATCGAAGGCATGGATTAATTCCTGAACGGTCTGTGGTCGAAATGCGTTTCGCTTCTCTGGGCGGTTGATCGTGATTTTGGCGATGCCAGAATCTTCGCCAGTGGATCGCTCCAAAATTATGTCGGTGTAATCACCAGTTCGTACCCAGTCACAAGCTGTCGTAATAGAGGAATAACTTGGGTCTTTTTTGGCAGGACTGTCGTCTGCGACCACTGGTGGAAGTACATACTTTGTGCGGGTATCCATAGCAAACCTTAGGAAAATCTTGAGGAATAGTTCTTCGCTCTAGGCTAGTCTCGATGACGCAATCTGACACATCCAGAAAAAGCCAGAATCCGCGGGTACTTACTGCGGTAACGGTTCCGCCTGGCATGGGCGGAGTTCTGAAATTGGCCTCGGTTATCGGCCCGGCACTCGATGGCTCCGGCCCGGCAATTGCACCATTGGCTTCATCACCTGAATTTATTGTTTCCCAGACTCTTGAAGCCCTTCGCCCAGATGACCCAGCATTTCCGCTCGAATCCAATGACATTGCAATAGTGAGCGCAACTTCGGGATCAACAGGAACTCCCAGAGGTGTGCTGCTTAGTCACCAAGCCTTGTCTGCATCTGCCACCGCCTTTGGAAATCGTTTCGGCACTAACAATCGCTGGGTAGTTTCAATGCCAGCTCATCGCATCGCTGGAATCATGGTTCTGGTTCGGTCTTGGTATCACAACAGCCCGTTTGAGATCGATCCAAGTGTTGGCGGCGCCCGAACTTTTGAAGCCGCCGCATTTGCAGCCACCACAATGCGCGCGGTGCGCGAGAGTAACTCGGATGGTCGGTCTTTGATGGTGTCGTTAGTCCCAACTCAGATTGCCCGACTACTTGAATCTGGCAGTGTTGGAATTGAAGCACTGCAGTCATATGACTTAGTACTAAGTGGAGCGGCCGCAACTCCGCAACCGATGCTTAACAAAATGCGTGAATTAGGAATTAAAGTTTCAGTTTCCTATGGCATGACAGAAACTTGTGGCGGATGCGTATTCGATGGCCGTCCACTCGATGGTGTGAATATTTCTTTAGGCACTAAAGATGACGTTGAACCTGGACGTGTGACAATTTCAGGAACTATTGCTGCAAGCGGTTATCGCTTACGCCCAGACTTAGATGCGGTTAGCTTTATCTCGGGCCAAGTTCAAACTCATGATGTTGGAAAGCTTGATTCAAGTGGACTCTTACACATCTTGGGCAGACTAGACGATGTTGTAACTGTAGGTGGAGTCAACGTTGCATTGAGCGCGGTTGAATCCCTGATTCGACATCATCCGGCAATCGAAGATGTTGCTGTGATTGATTTACAAGACGAGCTATGGGGCTCGATTCCAATTGCCTATGTTGTAACTAGAAATCATATTTCTGATACTTCAAGTTTGACATCCGAAATTCAATCTAGAATCAGTGATCAAATCGGTAGGGCTGCCGTGCCTCGCACTGTGCAATTCGTTACATCGCTACCCATGCTGGATTCTGGAAAAATCGATCGGATAAGTTTGCGAATGCAGGCTGCTAACGACATGACGCAGAAACTGTTTCCACACCCAGGAACAAATCATTAAGGATTGCAATGGCCACGCGTAACCAATGGATTGACGGCGCTCGACCCCGAACCTTGCCGGCTGCAGTGGCTCCCGTATTAGTAGGTACTTCAATTGCAGAATTTGAAGGATCGTTTCGACCTGTAATTGCGCTACTTGCACTCGTTGTCAGTTTGGCGCTTCAAATTGGCGTCAACTACGCAAATGATTACAGCGATGGTATCCGTGGCACAGATGAAGATCGAGTTGGACCGGTTCGCCTTGTTGGTCAAAAGTTAGCAACTCCGCAGGAAGTTAAACGTGCGGCCATCATCGCATTTGGATTTAGTGCCCTTGCCGGATTTGGCATGGTCTTGTTGAGTCACGTCTGGATATTGGTTCCAATCGGAATTGCCGCAATTGCCGCAGCCTGGTTTTACACCGGTGGTTCTAAGCCTTATGGATATGCCGGGTATGGCGAGCTATTCGTTTTTGTATTTTTTGGACTAGTCGCCGTTGCTGGCACGAGCGCTAGTCAAACTGGAAAAGTTACCGGATTGGCACTGCTCGGCGGAATTGCATGTGGCGCACTTTCAACTGCAATTTTGGTTGCAAACAATTTGCGAGACATCCCTACTGACAAACTAACTGGCAAGCGAACTTTGGCAGTTAGATTAGGCGATGCAAAAACTCGAGAACTTTATCGCGCCTGCATTTTGGTTGGATTTTTTATGCCACTTGCTATGAACTTCTCTGAGAGTGGTCCCGAGAGCGCATTTATCGGATTATTTGCGATCTTAAGTGCCCGGCGACCCCTGCAAGCTGTGCGTAACGGGGCAACTGGTCCTGATCTAATTCCAGTCCTCGGTGATACTGCCAGGGTGCTTTTGCTTTTTGCTGGCATGCTTTCCGTTGCAATCTGGTTATCACCAAACGGAATGTAAAACTACTCGTCATTATTCTCTGGACGAGTAGTTGCCCTACTCGTCAAAGTCCTCTTTGCGAGTGTTGGCATCTAATTTTTGGTTGATACGAGAAAAGTATCCCGAAACTCGACCGCCGAGTGCAGAGCGCTGGTTATTTAGAAGCACTAGGGATAGAAGTCCCGAGCCCAGGAAGCCCAAAATTATTAATAGCGGCCCACGAAGGCCAAACACATAACCGATGCCCAAAGTTAGAGCTAGTAATCCGAGTCGGGACAGCGTGTAAGTAATAAATGGATTCACCTCATTAGTTTACGTCTGTTCGCAAACCTTTGAATTCTGACTTACGATCTAAGTATGCCTCGCTTTGTATTAACGGTTCTAGTGATCGGGCTGTCGGTCTATGCCCTAGCGGATTGCCTACAGACACCTAATCCAAAAGCGCTACCAAAATTTGTCTGGGTTGCCATTATCGTTTTCGTGCCAGTAGTTGGTCCGTTGTTATGGATTTTGTTTGGTCGAACAAATGGCCGCGGCTGGGGTCGCGGCGATGATGACGTTTTTGCTCCAGATGATGATCCAAGTTTCTTGCGGGATCTTTCCCCGAAGCGCTAGCTAGTTGCTACAGGTGCAATCTTCTATAGGCCTGAATAGGAATGAAGTCCCTGAACAAAAATGTTCACAATGAAATAGTTGAACAAAATTGCGGCATACCCAGCTATGGCAACGTACGCAGCTTTTTTACCACGCCAGCCTGCTGTTGCTCGAGCATGCAAGTAAGCGGCATAAATAACCCAAGTGATAAATGCCCAAGTTTCTTTTGGATCCCAACCCCAGTAACGACCCCAAGCTGCTTCGGCCCAAATCGCGCCTGCAATAACGGCAAACGTCCAGATCGGGAACATAAATGCGTGGATTCTGTAAGCCATTAAGTCAAGACGGTCGGCAGAAGGAATGCGTTGCGCAATTGCAGCACTTCGGCCCGGCTCCATACCAGCAGCGGCGCGATCTTCAGCAGCCTGAGCTACTAGATAGAGGCATGAAAGAGCAGCACCCATTGTGAAGGCGCCGAGACAAACTACTGCGGCTGTGACGTGAATTGCTAACCAATAGGAATTCAATGCCGGAACGAGCTGTGCACTTTCCGTGTACAAAACAGTTATAGCAAGTCCAAGATCTAATAGCACTGGAATCGTTATGAACAGCCCAAGCCAGCGCAGGTCACGAGTTAGTGAAAGTAAGCAGTACGTGAGGCCAACTGCAAATCCACCAGCGAGTGAGAACTCATACATGTTGCCGATTGGAACTCGGCCAGCTGAAAGTCCGCGGAAAATAATTCCGGCGCCAAGAAGTAAAGTTCCTAGCCAAGTTAGTGACATTCCGATATTTCCAGCGCGCCGACCTTCACCAAGATCCTGACCGTCGGAAACAGAAGTAGATACTGCTGGCTTATCTAAAGTTGCAGTCGAACCCATTCGCACTTGATGCGATGCACTTGCTCGCTCTGCAGATACTTCAATGGCTTCAAGTCTGCGGCCATTGGCTAATGAAATGCTAAATGCAGCCATGGCTCCAGTGAAGGCTGTCATAGATCCGTAAACCATGGCATTACTTGCCTGTGCCAATGTTTCATTTACAGTCATTACTTTTCCTCCGGAGCATTCACCAGTTTTGCTAATTGCAAGATTTCATCGGCTAAACCCGGAGCTTCAGTTTTTGACAATCCAGCAACTTCGATCAGGCTACCGCTATCTCCTGCCGCAGTCACTCGCAACCAAGCGCGACGACGTGGGATCAGAAGTGAAAGAGATAATCCGACAATTGATGCGATAGCCGCACCAAGTGCCCAGCCTTTGCCTGGATCTTTTGTGATGACAAACGACGCCCATTGTCGATAGCCAGTAAATTCAAGAGTTCCACCTGAATTTGGTAGCGTCCAAGTTTCTCCTGGCGCAAGCTCTTCAATTCCGATGCGTTTCATATTTTTAATATCAAGACGGTAAACGCTCTGTGGCATTCCAGAATCGAGACCTAAATCACCTTGATATGCACTCAAATAAACTTCCGGATCATCAGCTGCTGGGAAAACTGACTTTGGTCCCCTTGAGAAATCGTTAGTGACTGTCGGTAGAAAAAATCCTTGGATCCCGAGTTGTGGAACGGTGTCGGGAACTTTTACTACTCCACTTGATGTGAACGCCGAATCTTGAGGTAAAAATACTGCGGCGTCTTCGTAAACAACTTTTCCAGATGCATCTCTAATAGTGAACTGTGGAGCGTAGCCATGACCAACTAGGTAAACCGTGATTCCACTTGTTCGCAGTGGATGATTCACCTCCACTGTTACCGCTCGTGGCTCGGCCTTTGGATCATCCTTCACCAATAGCTCGGCTCTGAACTCTCTTGGCGCACCGTTTTGCTGGCCACCACGTTGAAAAGTTGCGGCAAATTCTTTCAGTTCAAATGAGAAAGGCGGCAGTTGATCTGCGCTAAAGATTCGACCTGGGGCAAACGTGTCATACTGCGTGACGTTATTTGCAAATCCTGAATCTTCTCGAACAATTACAGTTCCTCGATAACCAACGGCTCCGCCAAAACCCACGGCCATAAGTAGTACTAATAACGCAAGGTGGAACATTAAGTTTCCAGTTTCTCGCGAATAACCTTTTTCAGCCGAAAGCCAGTCTTCGCCTTGACGAACTCTCCAACCGCGTTTTTTCCAAGCTGTTGCAGTTTCGGAAATTACTAGCGCAGTTGCGGCATTGCTTTTCCATTCCAAGTGCACCGGAAGTCGACTGAGATTTCTCGGCGCAGCTGGCGGTTGACTTCGGAGTTCCTTGTAGTGTTCCAACGCGCGCGGCAACACACAGCCAGTTAGCGAAATAAAGAGTAAGAGATAAATCGAGGCAAACCAAGGCGAAGCAAATACGTCAAACATGTAAAAGCGATCCAAAATCGGACCGGTAGTTGGATTATCTTTTAAGAATTCGCTCACCCGAAGTGGCGAGGTTCCACGCTGCGGAAAAATTGAACCAGGAACACTCGCAAGCGCAAGTAAAAAAAGCAAGATCAAAGCAACGCGCATGCTGGTTAATTGCCGCCACAACCAACGCATCGTTGCCATTACTTATTCACCATTTCATATCCTGATTTAATTTGCATCAAATCGGTACACCCCACTCAGCTGCCCAAACTCGCAACTCAATCGTGAGGTCATTCCAGTATCCAGTTACAAGTAGTAACCCGATCACAATAAGCATGACTCCACCGAAATACATAATTCCCTTCGAGTGTTTGCGTAGTACTTTGACAGTTCGAATGCTTCGCTCGAAGAACAAGGCAAGAAAAACAAATGGCAGGCCAAGTCCAAGACAGTAAGCCGCACTCAGGATGGCACCGCGCACTGCACTAGCTTCGGTAAGTGCCATACCTTGGACCGCTGCCAGTGTTGGTCCGATGCAAGGTGTCCAACCAATGGCAAACAAGGCGCCAAGTAAAAAGGCGCCAAACAATGTGCCCGTTGGAACCCGATGAATTCTTATATCCCGCTGAATCGCTGGGATAACGCCCAAGAATCCAAGTCCAAGTATTACTACAACGACACCCATAACCATCTGGATCGTTCGTTGATACTCCAGCAGAAGTTGTCCAACACCGCCGAACAGCGCGCCGTAAGAAATAAAGACTATAGAGAATCCCGATACGAAAACCAGCGAACCCCAAACTGCACGAGATCGAGATACTGAAGTTCGCTGCGCGGTCGCCCTAGCTCCAGCAACACCAGTTATGTAAGACAGGTATCCAGGAACTAGCGGAAGCACGCATGGCGAGAGAAATGAAACAAGCCCAGCAGCAAAGGCCAGTGGGATGGCAAGTAGTAACGACCCCGAGGTAATCGTTTCAACAATTTCAAATGTCGGCATTAGCTTTCGCTCTCAAGCACAGCGTCAATTACGACCCGTAGTTCAGACTCAGTCGTTGGGCCGAGAATTCGAGCTGCGACTCTGCCTTTGGAATCCAAAATAATTGTTGAAGGCGTTGCGGCCGGGCCGAGATTTCCAAAAGCTAAAGTTAGTTGCCCGTCCTTATCGCTAATCGAAGGATAAGAAGTTTTGAATCGATCATTGAACGCTTTAGCTGCGGCTAGGCCATCACGAGTATTAAGCCCCAGGAATTCAACTCTTTGATCCTTGAACTCTAAATAAGATTTCTCTAACTCGACGGCTTCAGTCCGGCAAGGACCACACCATGACGCCCATAGATTTACAACAACGGGCTTGCCTTGCCAATTCGCTATATCGAGTTTTGTGCCGGCAAGAGTTTCGCCGGACAAGGAGACGGCCTCGCCACGATCTTGAGGCGATACCAGAAGTGTTGTCCCATCACCCGAAATGTATCCAGTATCCGAAGTATTTGAATTAGAACTTGCGCCACACCCGGCTAGGAACGCAATACACGTGCCTGCAAAAAATAATGCCGCAACTTTACGCACCGGCGATCTTGCTCGCTTTCCCTAAAAGATCGGCGCTTGGTTCGGTGTACAAAACCGCAACTAACGTATCGTCATCAAACGTCAATGAAGTAAGAGAAGCCAAACTGCATTGACGTTTACGTGGGTCATGCGGGAATCGTCGATCTTCAAAATCAAGTCGACTAATCCAAATTGGAAGTTGGTGACTTACCAAAACTGCTTCATGACCACGAGCCGCATCTCTTGCATCTGCCACGGCTTGGCGCATGCGCGCTGCAATCACAACGTATGGCTCACCCCAGGATGGTCGAATTGGGTTGTAAAGGTGTCGCCAAGCTCGCGGCTGCTTTAGAACGCCATCACCAACTGAAACGCGCTGGCCTTCAAAGACATTGTCGGCTTCGATCAAATTTTCATCAGTGCCAATTGTTAAACCGTGCACGCCTGCGATCGGAGCAGCAGTTTGTTGGGCACGTTCCAAAGGCGAAGCGATTACTGCGGTTACGTCTCGCGAAGCAAGCGCTTGCGCAGCGCGCTGCGCCATTTCATGACCTAGTTCTGAAAGTCGGTACCCAGGCAGGCGTCCATAAAGGACCTTGTCCGGGTTATGAACTTCACCGTGACGCAGTAAGTGAACCGTTGTCCGCATACTACTAATCAGATCACGTTGCGCGGCGTCGTGCAGCCGAGCGCTTACGAGATGGGCGCCAGCCAACTGAGCCTGAAGTTTCAGCTTCATCCCGAAGTGCCCCACCGTGCACTGCCAAGGCGTTTGCCAGTGCAGTGATAGTGGCATCTTCTGGAAGTACATCGACCCTTAGTCCATGCTCTTGAGCGGTCTTAGCCGTTGCCGGACCGATACAAGCAATGATTGTCGTTGGGTGTGGTTTGCCAGCGATTCCAACCAAGTTACGAACTGTGCTACTTGAGGTGAAAATCACAGCATCAAATCCACCACTCTTGATGGCTTCACGAGTTTCTACTGCGGGAGGCGCAGCGCGAACTGTGCGGAAGGCGGTGACGTCTTCGACTTCCCAGCCAAGTGCAGTCAAGCCTGCGACTAACGTGTCAGTTGCAATGTCAGCACGCGGCAAGAAAATGCGATTAATTGGATCGTTAATGGAATCAAACTCTGGCCATTCTTCAAGCAGGCTGGCAGTCGTCTGTTCTTCTTCTGGAACCAAATCCGGACGAACACCCATCGCGATCAAAGCATTAACGGTGTCTTCACCAATTGCAGCGATTTTAATTCCGGATAATGATCGAGCGTCCAAGCCATACTCTTCGAATCGTTCTCGAATAGCGCGCACTGCGTTCAAGCTGGTGAGTACAACCCATTCATATCTTCCAGAGACTAGTCCGTGAATGGCGCGCTCCATTTGCTGAGGCGTGCGGGGTGGTTCCACGGACATAGTTGGAACTTCAAACGGAACTGCGCCGAAAGAAATCATTTGCTCGCGCAGATCCTCAGTTGAGTCTTTAGTGCGAGGCACAAGAACACGCCAGCCATGAAGCGGACGGTTTTCAAACCATGCAGTTCTGTCCCCAACTGTGTCGCCAATGATCACAATGCCAGTGCCGCTTTGCTTCGCAAGCTTTACCGCATTCGGTAGCGCTTCAAGTGTTGAATGCAATGAGCGTTGTTCAACAGTTGCACCATCGCGAACGATTGCAACTGGAGTTGAGCTTTCCCGACCAGCTTTGATAAGCGCCTTAGAAACTTCAGTTACTCGATCTGCAGCATTGTGAACTACCAGCGTCACAAGTGGATCGATGTGTGCTGACCAATCAACGATTGGTGAATCAGCATCGATGATGCGAACTTCACGGGTGCGGCCACCAGTAAGTGAAACACCAACGTGCGCTGCAACAGCTGTGAGTGGAGAAACACCAGCGGCAACTTCAAAGACATGACCTGCCTTTGCAATTGCCGAAGTCTCCATGGCTAGTCGACCGTCAAGAACGGGGTCACCTGAGAGTAAGCGAACTACCTGTAGCCCTTCCTTGCGAGCATCGACCAAAACTTTTGTACGGGCAGCCAATGAAAGTGGTGCACCTACGTTGTCCACGGAAACAAGCACTCGTCCCAATGAAACTATTTCGGCAAGACGAGTTATTTCCTCGTCAACCAATACAACATCAGCCGATTGAAGCAACCGATGCGCGCGAACTGTTAGTAAATCCGGGTCGCCTGGTCCGGCAACCACAAAAGACACTCCGACTGCGGCAGATACCTGCGAGCTAGCCATTTACACACCTACCTTGTTTGTGTACTTGCAGCTTTGGGAAGTCATTTTTATCCTGCATTCGCTTGAGTCAACGCATTTTGGGATTTGCGTTGTTCGTGGAATGCAAGAATCTGTAGTTCGGTCGCAAGGTCTACGCGACGCACGTCAACACCAGCTGGCACTTCAATGAGCACCGGTGCAAAATTCAAAATACTTGTTATGCCGTTGCGAACCATTAGGTCGCATACTTCTTGAGCTGCAGCTTCCGGAGTTGCAATCACTCCAATTGATGCGCCGCTGCTTAGAACAACCTGTGGCAATTTTGAAATGTCAGTTACCACAATTTCTTTACCAGCCACAGTTACCGTCTCGCCAACACGATGTGGATCGGTATCAAACAAACCGACAACTGAGAAACCGCGTGAGGCAAATCCTGGGTAACCAGCAAGAGCGTTTCCAAGGTTTCCGATTCCAACAATCACAACTGGCCAAACTTGAGTTAAGCCAAGTGCGCGCGCTATTTGGTATAGCAAGAATTCAACGTCATAGCCAACACCGCGTGTGCCATAAGAGCCGAGGAAGGAAAGATCTTTGCGAAGTTTTGCACTAGACACACCACTGGCCTCGGCCAACTCTTCGGACGAGACCAGAATTACTCCACGTGCAGTTAGTGCTAACAGGCTGCGGTGATACATCGGTAGACGACTAACAGTCGCGTCAGGAATAACACCACGAGCACTTATGCGCCCATCCGGCGTTTGTGACAGCGGCATGAAAACCATCCTTTTTGTGACTGTATGGCGATCAGGTTATGCGCCTTTTCGGTTTGTGCAAAATTGGCGTAGTGACCCTAAAACGTGCTAGGGAAATCAAGGTTTTTTGATGTTACAAACGTGACGGATGTGACTTGACTATCGAGCGAAATTTACTTGTTTTTTTTCAGTAATGCCTTGCGCAGGCGGACTTCGTCTACTCGCCACTTGTCGTGGATTTTCCCGTCGATCATTGTGACTGGGATTGATTCAAAGTATTGATCTGCCAGTTGTGGATCATCAAGAATCGATAGTTCACTCCAAGTTTCGCCAAGTTCATCACACACTTTGGCGATTATTAACCTTGCGTTTTCGCATAAATGGCAGTCTGGTTTTCCGATGAGTACAACACGAGACACCATTTTTTTGCTCCCTTCGGTCTGTAACCAGTGTGGCACATTGCATTCGCAGTACCCTATAAACATGGGCTCAAACTCAACCAGAATGCCTGATGTTGTAGGGATTCCTGAACCACAAAAGATTGGTGCGTTCTTTGACATCGACAATACGATTATGCGCGGTGCCAGCATTTATCACCTGGCTCGAGGATTATTTGCCCGAAAAATTTTGAGTGCTACTGACCTTGCTAACTTCGCAATTGCCCAAGGCAAGTTTCTAACTTATGGTTCAGAAAATCTTGCAGACATGGCTCGGATAACTGAGAATGCACTTTCGTTTGTAACGGGCCGATCAGTCGAACAAGTAACCGGGTTATCCGAAGAAATTTATGACGAAATTATGGCCGATAAAGTTTGGCCAGGTACCGTGCAGCTGGCACACACGCATCGGGCTGCGGGACATCAAGTTTGGTTAGTTTCGGCCGCGCCGATTGAACTGGCAAACATCATTGCCACCAGACTCGGATTAAGTGGAGCGATCGCAACAGTAAGCGAAATTGAAAATGGTGTCTATACCGGTCGCTTAAAAAATCCTCCGATGCATGGCGAGCAAAAAGCTATTGCAGTTGCAAAGTTGGCTAGCGAGCATGGACTCGATTTAACTCATAGTTTCGCTTATTCCGATTCCAGCAATGACATTCCACTTTTAAATAGTGTTGGCAATCCAACTGCAATTAATCCAGATTCGGCACTGCGAAGTCATGCCATCGAGAATGGTTGGCCAGTTCATGATTTCCGCCGACAAAGATTAGTTAAGCGTTACGGCGTACCTGCAGGCGCAACAGCCATTGCATTAGTAGGCGCGGGTGCCGGGATAGCAATTGCTGCCACCCGACGCTCCCGCGCCTGAAGTTTTTGTAAGGGTCTACTTACCCTTGTTGCGACGCTGTGAACGCGTCTTCTTTAGCATTTTGCGATGCTTCTTCTTGGCCATGCGCTTGCGGCGCTTCTTGATCACCGAGCCCATTTGGACCACCTCTACTTGTTGTTAAAACTTAAGTCTACGTGCTTGCGTTAGTGCACTTGCTTTTGGACTGGATTGCTCCAAGTTCCACAAAGATTAGCCAGCTTCTACAAATGATTCTTGTAGGTAAGTGTGTACGGCTTGTTCTGGAATTCGAAATGATCGACCAACCTGAACTGCTGGTAGTTCACCGTTATGCACTAAGCGATACACAGTCATTTTTGATACGCGCATTGCAGTTGCAACTTCGGCAACTGTCAAAAAGCGAACTTCTCCGAGCGGACGTTCATTAGATGCACCCATAGGTCACCATCACCATTCTGTGTGGGCTAAGCACCGGCTTCCCCTCCGGGCTGAACGTCACACTCATTCGTAGATGCTTACATTAGTGGCGAATGGGACTCAAGTGAAAGTCGGTTCAGAAAGTAACTTAAATTACACGTGTGTAATTTATTGCATACCCAGTTCTTTTGAACGATCCCGAGCTGCTTCCATCGCACTCAAAAACGCAGCGCGAACTTTAAAGTCATCAAACTGTCGCAATGCGGCAACTGTGGTGCCACCAGGCGAAGTAACTTGTTCGCGCAAAACTGTTGGATGCTCTTTGGTTTCCCGAAGCATGGTTGCTGCGCCGTAAACCGTTTGGAGAACTAATTCGTTTGCAACATCGCGTGGCAGACCGAGCATCACTCCGCCCTCGATCATCGCCTCAACAACATAGAAAATATATGCAGGTCCAGACCCAGAAATTGCTGTTACTGCGTCCTGGTACTTCTCAGGAACTCTGACAACTTGTCCGACACTTCGTAGCAAAGTTTCAACAGTTAATAGGTGTTCCTCGGTGCTGTTAGTACCAGAGCTGATTGCAGCCATACCTTGATCGACTAGTGCTGGCGTATTTGGCATAACACGAATCACAGCAGTTTTGGCTGGCAGTAAATCTTCCATGAAGCTGGTTGTAATTCCAGCCGCCAGCGATACGACAAGAGTGCTGGGTTTAAGTGAATCTTTGATTTCTCCCAAAACAATGGCCATGTCTTGCGGCTTCACAACTAAAACGACAGTGTCAGCTTTGGCTGAGACTTCTTGGTTGGTGCCATTTGCCACGCCGTGCTTTTCAGTTACTTCAGCTGATCTTTCGATTCGACGATCAGCAATTAGAAGTTCCGATTTAGGAACTCCGGCTCGTAATAGACCAGACAATAAGGTTTCCCCCATTACGCCAGCCCCGATTATGGCGGTAGTCATAACGAAGTCCTAACCCTTAGAAACCAAGGAACGTAAGAACAGAGACAGGTTGGATGGCTTTTCTGCCATCCGGCGCATTAAGTACGGGTACCACTGGTCGCCGTAAGGAACATAAACCCGAACTTTGTGGCCGAGTTCAGCTAAGCGAACTTGTTCATCTGGGCGAACTCCAAGAAGCATTTGGAACTCGAAGGTCTCTTTGCTGCGACCACTGCGAAGTGCCAATGCCTGGCCGATCTGGATTAAGCGCGGATCATGAGTTGCCAGCATTGGGTAAGCATCAGATTCAATCAATGCACGCATGCTACGGACATAAGCCTTATCAATTTCGCCACGATCCACGAAGGCAACATCGGCGGCTTCAGCGTATGCACCTTTACATAGGCGAATTCGAGAATCTTTGTAAGAGTGTGCAGCGACGTCATCTTCGGTTCGGTGCAATTGCGCTTGCAATACACCACCAGTGGTTGGGAACTCTTTACGAACTTGAGACAAAATCCGCAAAGTTGAATCAATCGTTGTGTGATCTTCCATATCAAATGTCACGGTTGTACCAACTTGTTTTGCGATTGAACAAATCTCAAGAGCATTTTCTAGTGCGATGCTTTCACCGCTATCGCCTAGCGCTTGACCAACGGCCGAAAGCTTTACTGAAACTTCAGCACTATCTGAAAGCCCTGCGCCAGACAATGCGCGAAGCACATCCTTGTAATCAGCAACAGTTGTATCGGCTGCGGCGCGGTCTAATGTGTCTTCACCAAGTCGGTCGACAGTTGCTAACAGTCCTAGGTCGTGAAGATTTTGTACGGTTGCCACAACATCAGCAGTGGTAGTTCCTGCAACGAAACGATTAACCACACCACGACTTAGTGGCGATGTAGAAACAAGATGCTCAAGCTTTTCACTGCGTGATGCTGAAACTAGTAATTCGCGAAGCATGGCTCTCCCACCTTTGGTGACCCAGGTAGTGGATCTAGCCCTTACTTTACGCGGTAATTGGGTTACTCGGCATCGTCGGAAAACCAGTCCAAGCGACGCAGGATGATTCCTTCTCGCAGCGCCCAAGGGCAGATTTCTAGCGATTCCAATTTCAAAAACTCCATAGTTTCTTGAGCAACTATCGCACCAGCCAGTAATTGCTCGGCTCGGCCAACCGAAATCCCTGGCAATTGGGCTCGCTGAGCGTAATTCATTTCCGCAATTTTCGGCACCCATTTGCTCAAGGATTCCAAAGTTAAATCACGTTGTACTCGCTGGCCGTCACTTGAGGGCGCAGCGCCACCAAGACGTGCAAGTTGTCTAAATGTTTTACTGGTAGCAACGGCATGATCGAACTGAATTGTCAGCAAATGCGAAAAATCTGTTTCTAACGAATTCTTCACGTGCCCTATAAGCGCCTTAATTTCATCAGCCTTAGGAACTTCAGATGTGAAGAAGTCGCGAGTAAGTCTTCCGGCGCCAAGCGGCGTTGATAATGCCAGTTCTGGATGTTCATCAGCTCCGATTGCAACTTCTAACGAACCGCCGCCGATATCCGCAACTAACAAACGACCAGACGACCAGCCAAACCAACGGCGCACTGCCAAGAACGTCAAGATAGCCTCATGTTCACCATCAAGAACTTGCAGATCGATTCCTGTTTCAATCCTGATTCTTTCCAAGATTGCGTCGGAGCTCTTCGACTCTCTTATCGCAGAAGTAGCGAACGCAAGTAATTCATCACAATCATGCTCTTCGATGAACTTGTTACATTCCTGCAGAACTTCAATCAGGGTCTTTACGGAGGACTTCTTTAAATCGCCATCATTATTAAGCTGTTCAGCGAGACGAAGTTCGTACTTCTGTGACATGGCTGGGATTGGGGCAGCACCTGCGTGAGCATCGACTATTAATAGGTGAACGGTGTTTGAACCAACGTCTAACACTCCCATTCGCATACTCGAAACAGTACTAGTGACCGAGGTGCTGTGCACGGAAGCGCTCGACTACACATTAGGATTTATCCGTGGTTGAAAAGAATCAAGATTTCC
>CAIYGJ010000205.1 GCA_903925705.1 uncultured Actinomycetes bacterium
AAATTAAGGGTCGTTGAAGATGCAAACGACTTAAAGCCGCGGATCGTCAGACTCTTCAGGTACACGCGAATCTTTCTCGAGTTTTCGCTGGTCAGGGGAAGAGGACTCAGGCGGTGGACTTGCTAGCACCCAGTCTATCTTTTGCCCTTGAATTCATTGGATTTGGGCAGGGAAATTAGGACTGTGACCAGGACTGCAGTTCGTTAAGGATCTTTGCCCAGCCCTTGTAGTCGATGAGCTGTGGTGTTGAACCTGCAAGGGTGGTTCCAATGTGACGTCGAAAATCTGGAAACTGTTGAACTACTTGAGCAAAAGTGTCCGAATATGTACGAATTGTGAAGAGGATATCCCCAGAATTCGGCAATTTTCGCAAAGTCTGTCGCTCTCGTCGGAAATAGAGTTCCTGCTCAATATTTGCGCTGGTGATTTCCATAGCATCAGGGCTTCTAACCGTAGTGGGCTGATGCAGTTCACCACTATCCATCACGGTCCAGTTCACGCGCCAAACTGGGCGCTCCACAGTCAGCTTGTCGAATACGTTTTGGGTGGCTGTGCCGATGGTCTCGGCATAGTGAGGAACTGGTCCATGAATTCCAAGCAGATTCTTTCCAATTTTGTCGCGCACATCCCAGCGACTTGGAAAGCACAAGCTAGCTGCAGACAAAATCCAATCTGTGCCAACTTGGGACATCAAGCAAAGGTCCTCTTGCACAAGTAGCGATGCCGCTTCCAGTGGATGCAAGTTTTTATCAATTGAAACTTCACCATTCCAGCGATCCGGAAACGCTCGTGGTAAGTGCTCGCTTAGTAAGTCAAGAACTTCCCGAGAACCACCGTCGCCAAGTGGCAGGGATACGAAAACTTCGTCGTGTTTGCGAGAAAGTAAATCGCGCTTTTGCGCAAGGTCTATTTCGTAATCTGAATTGATTTCAATCCACTTGCTTAAATCAAGAGCACGCGCACCCACGTGCATGCGGTCTGGTTTTCCATCAACCGGCATGTAAGTCATGGCGCAATTCCCATCACACTATTTTGTCAGGGCAGCTCTAGATTGTCCGCGGTTTGCGTTGACAGCGAGGACATCTAAATGAGGATCGATTCGCGAAAGCTTCTCGCACAATAATGCTGCCGCACCGATCACATGGCTCATCTTCGCGGCCGTAGGCATTCAGCTCTTGTGAAAAGTAACCACTTTCCCCGTTTACGTTCACGTATAGCGCATCAAATGACGTCCCGCCTTGGCTAAGTGCTTGCGTCATTACTTCAGTTGCGTGCTTTAAGAGTGTCGAAGCTTGGGCCCGCGTAAGTCGCTGGGTTGGTGTTGCCCAATGTATTTTGGATCGCCACAGGGCTTCGTCGGCATAAATGTTTCCAATGCCACTTATCAAAGTTTGATCCAAGATTGCACGCTTAACCTGGGTGTTCTTTTTTCTTATGCCTGAAATGAAAGTTTCCGGATCGAAATACTCATCAAGTGGATCAAGCGCAATGTGTTGTACGGATTCTGGAATTAATCGACCCGCAATGTCATCAACCATTTCTTCAATTGCCATACCACCGAAAGTTCTCTGATCAACAAAGTGCATCGCTCGCCCATCGTCGGTGAATGTGCATCTGACCCTTAAATGCTTTTCAGGATCCGCATCAAGTGGTTGCACTAAAACTTGACCACTCATACCTAGGTGAGTCACCAGTGCGTGATCGTCATCCAAACTCAGCCACATGAATTTTCCCCGACGGTTAACCGAAGTAACCGTGCGTCCATTTAGGCGTTTGATGAAGTCTTTGGATCCGGCAATGTGATTGCGTACAGCTCTGGAATGAAAGACCTTTGTAGTCTCAATAGTTCGACCGCTGACCCACTTATCAATACCGCGCCGAACTACTTCAACTTCAGGTAATTCAGGCATGACTATTCGCTGCTGCGTGAGTCTTCGGCATTACGCTGATTTTCGATGTCGCGCACAGCTTTTAACTCGGCATAAGCACTGGCCGCCGCCTGTTGTTCGGCTTCTTTCTTGTTACTACCGGATCCATGTCCGTAATGCTTGTTAGCCAACACAACTTGAGCTTCAAACCGTTTTGCATGATCTGGTCCAGATTCTTCGATGGCATACGTCGGCACACCAATTCCAAACTCAGCGGTTAGTTCCTGCAAGGAAGTTTTCCAATCCAAACCGGCGCCAAGTTCGGCGGCTTCGGCTAGTTGCTCAGCCAATAAGCGCAGAATAAGTTCACGCGAAACTTCAATTCCCAGATCTAAATAGACTGCGCCAAGAACAGCTTCAAAAGTGTCGGCCAAAATCGAAGACTTGTCGCGACCACCAGTTGTTTCTTCGCCGCGACCAAGGCGAATGAACTCACCTAAACCAAGGCGGCGGGCTTGTACGGCTAACGCGCGAGCACTAACTACAGCTGAGCGGAGTTTGGCGAGGTTGCCTTCAGGCAAGTCGGGATAGCGGTGGTAAAGCTCATCAGTAACTACGACTCCTAAAACGGAATCTCCCAAAAACTCAAGTCGCTCGTTTGTTGGTAGTCCGCCTGACTCGTAGGCGAATGACCTGTGCGTGAGCGCTAACTCGAGTAACTGGGCATCAAAAACTAAACCCAGTCGGTCAAATAGCTGTTCTTGCGGTGTGGACTTGGCCACGGCAATTAGACGCTAAGGACCTGGCGCTTGTCGTATGTGCCACAAGTTGGGCAAGCAGTGTGCTGCAACTTTGGTGCACGGCAACGATCGCAGGTAGCAAGGTTTGCAGCAGTAGCCTTCCATGCGGAACGACGATGACGGGTGTTGCTGCGTGAAGTCTTACGCTTCGGAACGGCCACGGTCTGCCATCCTTTCAGGTTCTCGATTCGAACTCTTTAGTTCAAATCGTCGAGATTATTCGTTAGTTAAGTCTTTTAGATTCGCAAGGGTTGCCCAGCGCGGATCAATTTCTTGGTGTGCATGATCTGGAACATCGTTGAGGTTTTCACCGCAAGTGATGCACAATCCTGCACATTCTGGTTGGCACAGTGGTGCTAGCGGCATAGCCAGCAATACTGCATCGCGAATAACCGGCTCTAAATCAAGAAGATCATCATCTAGCTTCGGTTGTTCATCGTCATCGTTGCCATTTTCAATTTGGCG
Source organism: uncultured Actinomycetes bacterium (assembly GCA_903925705.1). Taxonomy (GTDB): domain Bacteria; phylum Actinomycetota; class Actinomycetes; order S36-B12; family UBA5976; genus UBA5976. The sequence goes on from CAIYGJ010000205.1 coordinate 3,134, forward strand.
GCCTCGTGAATCAGTTGCGGGATATTCAAAAAGTTCTTGGAGATCGACTTCCGTATCGAAAGACAACGGCTCCAAACATCTTGAACATTCACCCGCAACAGTAAGCAAAGCACTTCCGGTAACGAGAACCCCATCAATAACTGATTCGAGCCGAAGATCAAACTCAATTTCAGATCCTGGTGGGACTGCAATCAATCCGACGCCGAGATCAGCCGGTGCCGCCACCGAGAAATCTAGTTTCTTCATCGATCCAGCACGGCGACCAAGTTCTCGAGTATCAAGAACTAGCGGCGAGCTTGGATCGAGGGTAGACACAGTATTCCTCGCTGGAAGTAAGGCTCATTCGGCCTCGTGAAAGACCAATGGCTAGATTAGCGCGTTTTTAGCGGCTCTCCCAAATCGAGCATTGGGTCAAGGCTGGCCTAAACCTGTGTGAAATCAGGAATTTGCGCGCTGTTGGGCTTTCAAGGCCTCATGGACGTTGTCTGGGACTAGGCCAGCCACGTCCCCACCAAATTTGGCGATTTCCTTGATGAGACTGGAGGAAAGGAAACT
>CAIYGJ010000206.1 GCA_903925705.1 uncultured Actinomycetes bacterium
CGCAGTAGGAGCCAAGGCAGTCATTGTTCATGGCGGCCATGTAACTGACGGTGATGACCCACAAGCTGGAATTGCTAACTGGGTTAAAGCCTTGGCTCAGTTAGATATGAAAGTTCCAGTCCTGATTGAAAACACCGCCGGTGGTAAAAACTCCATGGCTCGAAGACTGGAATCCATTAAAAGTCTTTGGGGCGCAGTTGGTGATACCGGCGTTGGATTTTGTTTAGACACTTGTCACGCTCATGCTGGTGGCATCGACATGGGACAACTTACCGACACAATTCTTGGCATCACCGGTCGCATTGATTTGATTCATTGCAACGACAGTCGGGACTCATTTGATTCCGGCGCCGACCGACATGCAAATCTTGGCGAGGGCTCAATTGGGTTGGACAACATAATCAATTGCCTAAACACTGCTAAAGCTCCGATTGTTTTAGAAACACCGTTCGAAGGTGTAGCAGCCGATTTAGAACTCTTACGCACATCGCTGTAAATCTAAATCCCGTTAGTCGCCAAAATCCATAGGTAGATCAAAACCATAGGTAGATTGAATACGTGCAGGTTCGCCAAATAAGTTCCGAGAAGCAACTGTCTTACATTGCAGGTCGCTCATCAGTGTCTTTTTTACAAACACCTGCCTGGGGTAAAACAAAAGCTGGTTGGACCTCGCAGTCACTAGGTTGGTTTGTTGGTGACGAACTTGTTGGCGCTGGATTAATTCTGTTGCGAAAAGTTCCAAAAGTGGAAAAGTATCTTGCTTACCTTCCCGAAGGACCTGATCTAAATTGGGAAAACAGTAACGATGTTGAAAGTGCTTTGAATGCATTAATAGTTTTTGCCAAAGAGCGCGGCGTATTTCAAATCAAAATGGGTCCACACACTTGGGTTCGACGTTGGCATGCAGAAACCTTAAAAGCCGCAATCGCCGCAGAATCTGCAAAAGTAATCGGTGAAGTTGCGCCGGATGAAGTGAATCAATCAGGCATTGCATTACTAAGCCAGTTAAAAACTATGGGATGGAAACAACGAAAAGCTGAAGCTTCTGGATTTGGTGATTACCAACCCCGATTTGTTTTTCAAATTGATCTTGCAGGCAAAACTGAAGACCAAATTTTTGAGGGCTTTAATCAGCAGTGGCGAAGAAATATTCGCAAAGCCGAAAAAGAAGGTGTCGCAGTTCGGCAAGGCACAATTTCTGATTTAGAGATTTTTCATACTTGCTATGTCGAAACAGCAAAGCGTGATCACTTCACCCCGCGCTCACTTTCCTACTTCCAAACTATGTGGACTGCAATGCGCGAGGAAACAATCGAGCGCATTTCATTGATGATTGCAACGCATCCTGATCATGAAGGCGCTATTGCGGCAACCACTATGACTCGGGTGGGAAATCATTCTTGGTATTCATATGGTGCTTCAACAACCGCCGCCCGGGATTTGCGGCCTAGTAATGCCATTCAATGGGAAATGATAAGAACCGCAATTGGCGAAGGGGCAGAAATCTACGACATGCGTGGCATCTCTGACACGCTGGATTCAAATAATCATTTGTTTGGATTAATCCAATTCAAGCTAGGAACTGGTGGGTACGCGCAAGAATATGTGGGTGAATGGGATTATGTACTTTCGCCAATCTGGGCCAAGGCCTTTGACGCTTATATGTCGAGGCGGCGATAGTTAATGACTTTTTCGTTGCGTGTTGATACTTCGAAGTTTCGAAGTCACTTAGTTTCAGTCATGAACAGTTATGCAACTGCCGGAGCCGAAATGGTTCCGGTGATTAAGGGCAATGGTTACGGTTTTGGCCGAGACCTACTAGCAGGGGAAGCCGCCCGGCTTGGGTGTAATCGAATTGCTGTTGGAACAGTTTGGGAATTAGGACAGTCACTTGAACACTTTTCTGGTGAGATTCTTGTTCTGGAGCCATTCAATGAAGTTGATGAAACTGCGGTTACTCAGTGGCGCAAACATTTAGAACATAACGCTGATCGAATAATCGTTACTGTCAGCAATATTGACTTAGCTGCTGTGAAATCAGCTGGGGCTAAAAATGTTTACTTGGAAGGTAAGACTTCGCTATCCCGATTTGGCATGCTGCATTTTGACATGCAAACTTTGACAAACTTCGCTGACTTAAATGTTTTAGGGCTTTCGCTTCACTTACCGATCGCGCAGCCACCGATCAAAGTTGATGCGACCACAGAGATCTCATCAGCTTTCAACGGAGCAGCTCTTACTCAGAGCATGACTGAGACTTGGAATTGGATTGTTCTATACGAAGAATTATCTACGAAATTTTCTTTACCAAAATTCATCAGCCTTTCTCATATTTCTGAGAAGCAGGTTCAGGCACTTAAAAAGATGATGCAAGGCTATAACTTTGATTTGAAAATCGAAGTACGCGTCGGTACAAAGCTGTGGTTGGGTGAGCCGAGCGCTCTGCAAGCTAGTGGAACAATTCTCCAAATTCATGAGTTAACTCATCGCCAAAGCGTTGGGTACCAACAAATAGATAGTGGCAATAACAAGCGCTTGATCGTTGTGAGCGGAGGCACTGCCCACGGTGTCGCGATGGCTGCGCCAACTAACGCAATGTCGTTACGCAAAAAAGGTATTGCGATTGCCGAGGGCATCTCACAAGCAATTGGAAAAGTTAGGTCGCCCTTTAGTCACCACGGAAAGAATCTAGATTTTGTTGAGCCACCTCACATGCAAGTGTCAATGCTTTGGAGTGACGATATGAATATTTCTGTGGGCGACGATCTTGATTGCAATGTTAGAAACACCACAACTAATTTCGATCGCGTTATTGGACTTGATTAAAGCTCCGTTACGGAATTGCGTTAACTACTTTTAGGGTTACATTCGTTCCAGGTGGTGACATAGTTCCAACAGTTACGGACTGATCCAAAACAAATAGCGGCAAAGACGCATTCGAGCCATTTTGTAATTCCAAAATTGGATTAAGTCCTAAACCTTGCAATATCGAAATTGCTTGGTCGGAGGTTGTTCCCGTTAAGTCTGGGACACTTACTGGTGCGTTTGGATCAACCGGCGCAAGTGAAGGCACGGCTGATGGTGATGGACTTTCGGTCGGATTTGCTCCGTTTGGTTGTCCTGTAGGTAGGTCAGGAAACTTTTGAACCGGCAAATCCTTAAGGGCGCCCTTCATGTATGCGGTAAAAATCCGAGCTGGGTATGACCCACCAGTTACCGATGACATGCCACCTGTTCCTGATAATGAAACCGGCTGGCCATCTGGTCCGTCCTTAACGAACATGACAGCAGTTGCCAACTCGGGTGTGTAGCCCGCAAATAGCGCTGATTTATTGTCGTTTGTTGTTCCAGTTTTACCTGCAACTGGGCGACCTAATGCTTTAGCTGCGCGTCCGGTTCCAACTTGAACAACTTTTTGAAGTGCATAACTAACAATGTCGGCAACATCAGTACTAAAAGCCTGAACTGGTTTTGGACTCAATTTGTAAAGCGTTTCACCGGACCCAGTCGTGATTGACTTTATATAGGAAGGCGCAACCTGCAGACCGCGGGAAGCAAATGTTGCATATGCAGCAGCGATGTCGACAACGTGTGGGCTGGCTGTTCCCAGAGTGAAGGCAAGGTTTGGTTCCATACCAACCGCATCAGCAGGTATCCCGGCACGAATTGCGGACTTAAGCACAACTTCACGCCCGACTGATTCTGCTAATTCAACATATGCTGAGTTGATAGAACTTTCAGTTGCTTTAAGCAAGGTAACTCGATCACCAAATGACTGACCGCCGTAATTTACTACAACGTAATTGTCGACCTTAGTTTTATTCTTTCCACTAAATGCGGTGGAAAGTGATGCTCCGCTTTCTATTCCTGCCGCCAATGTGAAGGGTTTGAAAGTGGATCCAGCTTGACCAATCATTTGTGTGGCATTGTTCAACTGATTTTCTAGATAGTCAGCTCCGCCATACATAGCTACGACTTCGCCAGTTTCTGGACGCACCGAAGCTACGCCGATTCTTAAGCCTTCGATTTTGTCTTTAGGGCCTTCTTCAGCTACCGCCAGGATCATCGCATCCTGCGCTTGTTTGTTGAAAGTAGTAACAACTCGAAGACCACCCAAATTTATTTGGTCTTCAGTAACACCACTTGCAAACATTGTCTGTCTCACTTGTTCGATCAAGTGACCTTGCGGACCAGAGAAAGTTTGTATCGGAGGTTCGGTGAGATACATAGGAAACATTGCTGCAGTTCGTTCCTCTTGGCTTAACCAGCCTTTGGAAACCATTCCATCCAGAACGTAATTCCATCTTTGCTGTAAGCCATCGAGGTTCTTTTCTGGCGACAATCCGTTTGGTGCCTGCACAATCGCGGCAAGAAAAGCTGACTCAGAAAAATCTAAATCTTTTGCGCTTTTACCAAAATATAGAGTTGCTGCGCTTTCAATTCCGTACGCGTTTCGTCCGAAATAAATTGTGTTCATGTAGTCAGCAAGAATTTGATCCTTACTGATTAGTGTTTCAAGTTTGATTGAAAGTACTAATTCCTTCGCCTTACGAGTTAGCGTTCGTTCTTGCGTTAAATAGGCATTCTTTGCATACTGTTGCGTAATTGTTGAACCGCCGCCAGCACCTGCAGCGCCCATAACGTTTGTGATAATCGCGCGTGAGATTCCTCGGATGGAAAAGCCGCCGTGACTGTAAAAGTCACGATCTTCAGCTGCAAGCATTGCATGTTGCGTAACAACTGGAATTTCAGCAAAATCTACCGATACACGGTTGGCGTCACCAAGACGAGCTAACTCTGTTACGCCGTCGTCGTAGTACATGATCGTAGTTTGTGCAGTTGCAATTTCACTGGCTTGCGGGATGGCTACAACTTTCACCGCGATGGCAATGGAAATTAATCCTGCCGCAATTCCGAATCCGGCAAGTAGAACCAGTTGCTTAAACGAAGGAACAAAACGCATAATGCCGCGCTTGTTTTTGCGGGGATAGTTTGCCATTCCTCTATTTCAACACATCTCTAGGCTCACGCGGTGGAGTGCGAGGCGCGCCATCACCTAATACATATGACATGTGAAGGTGATTCCAACCGCATGACTTACAAACTTCAACGACATAAACCCGGAAATGCCCATATTCATAGGCTAAAACCTTTAGTTCACTCGAAGTTTTCACTCTTCCTGATAAGTAACCCAGATCATCGCCAAAGATGTATGTCACATGAACTAGTTCGCTCTTAGCGCACATCGGACACAGTCGTTCAGTCTCTTCGCCATGGTGTTTAGCTGCTCGTAACAAATATGGATCAGCATCACAAACTTGTTCTCGTAACAACGCATCATGTTTTATTTGCTCGAGTATCGCCCGACGTGCCAAAACGTAATCTAAAACGTGCCGCGGCCGAACTGGATCTGCGACATCCTCAGCTGGGTATGGAATTGGGCGAGGTGGCTCGGAACTAATACCGCCTGCACGAATACCCGAAATGCTCTGATGCGATCCGGGCCTGCTCACCTGACCACTTTAAGGCCGCCGCTCATATGGGCTACTTGAACCCAGCAGGAAAGGCATTGGGTAATGGAAATATCAGAACTCCACAGGGTCAATTTGCCCAGGCCAGTCTGGACTGTATTATTTAGATGTATCGAATTGATACATCTAAATATCCTATTTTTAAGGTTTGGAATCGCTGTGGCCAAAAGATCTGCTGCTCTAGAGCTGGCAATTCTTGGCGTACTTGCCCAAACCCCACAGCACGGATACGAACTTCGTAAGCGCTTGATTTCCGTTCTCGGCCTTTTCAGCACCATCTCTTACGGCGCTTTATATCCTGCGCTCAAGTCATTAGTTGAGCGTGGACTTCTTGTTGAGCAAGATGAGGTTGGAACTGGAAAGTATCCAAAGCGGGCTCGCATTACATATGCCTTAACGGATGCCGGTCTGGCGCACTTCAACACGATGGTTGCTGATAGCGGACCTGGCTCTTGGGACGATGACACCTTTGCAGTTCGAATGTCGCTCTTTGGTCAAACTGAAGTCAATACCCGAATTCATATTTTGTTAGGTCGTCGCAGTCGAGTCGAAGAACGCTTGGCAAACCTACAAACAAATTTGTCTAAGGGTCGTGAACGTTTGGACTCTTACACTTTAGAACTTCAGCAACATGGCTTGGATGCACTAGAACGTGAAGTGCGTTGGCTAAATGAACTTATCTCGCGAGAGCAAGGTGCCACAAGTAGCGGCATCGCTCAAATCTCGCAAGTTAATGAAAAGTAAGACCGCAAGAAAATTCACTGACAACTAGGAGGCTTACAGTGAGTGAAGTTAGAGTAGCGATCGTTGGCGTAGGAAACTGTGCATCATCGCTGGTACAAGGCGTTGAGTATTACAAAGACGCTGATCCAAAAGCACAAGTCCCAGGACTTATGCATGTGCAGTTTGGTGACTATCACGTTAAAGATGTGAAGTTTGTCGCTGCATTCGATGTTGATGCAAAGAAGGTCGGCCAAGATCTTTCCGATGCAATCTTCGCCAGCGAAAACAACACGATTAAGTTTTCCGACGTACCGCCAACAGGTATCACAGTTCTTCGCGGACATACCTATGACGGACTTGGCAAGTACTACCGTGACATGGTTGTTGAATCAGATGATTCACCGGTTGATGTTGTTAAAGCCCTTAAGGAAGCAAAGGTTGACGTATTAGTTTGCTACCTTCCAGTTGGTTCAGAACAAGCTGCAAAGTTCTACGCCCAGTGTGCAATTGATGCTGGCGTCGGTTTTGTTAACGCGCTTCCCGTCTTCATTGCTGGCACGAAAGAGTGGGCTGACAAGTTCACTGCTGCTGGGGTTCCAATTGTTGGAGACGACATCAAGAGCCAAGTTGGCGCAACAATCACGCACCGCGTACTTGCGAAACTATTCGAAGATCGTGGCGTAACCGTTGACCGCACCTACCAACTAAATGTTGGCGGCAACATGGACTTTATGAACATGCTTGAGCGTGATCGTTTGGAATCAAAGAAGATCTCCAAGACGCAGTCCGTAACTTCACAGTTGCGCGACAAGATCGATCCACGCAATGTGCACATTGGCCCAAGCGATTACGTTGCTTGGCTTGATGATCGTAAGTGGGCATTCGTTCGCCTTGAAGGCCGTGCCTTTGGTGACGTTCCATTGAGCCTTGAATACAAACTTGAAGTTTGGGACTCACCAAACTCAGCTGGAGTAATCATCGATGCAATTCGTGCTTGCAAAATCGCGAAGGATCGTGGCATCGGTGGCCCAATTCTGAGTGCATCAAGTTACTTCATGAAGAGTCCACCGGTTCAGTACGACGACACCAAGTGCCGTCAAGAAGTTGAAGACTTCATCGCTGGTAAGTAACTGCTGGTAATAAATTTCTATAACCGTTGCGCTTCGGGTGTGGTTAACACGTAAGCGGCCTCCTTTACTAAGGGCTCCTGGTTGAACTAGGGGCCCTTAGTATTTTTTAGATCTTTACTTGCCATAACAACAATTTCTTGAAACTAGAGGTAGCGTGTTTTAGGTGAGTCGCCCTAGCACTAAATCGTTTTCGGTCTTACGTCATGCAAATGCACGTGAGTTACTTGGCGTGCGAATTTTTGGCCAAGCTGGCGATGGTTTGCTGCAAACAGCTTTGGCAACCTTTGTCTTGTTTTCGCCGCAACGAGAATCAGATCCGCGCAAGATTGCGTTGGCATTTGGAATCTTGCTTTTGCCTTACTCCGTTGTTGGTCCTTTTGTCGGAGTATTTATCGATCGCTGGTCTCGTCGCACAATTTTAATCCGAGCGAACTTACTACGCGTGATCACAATGATCGCGATCGCATTAGTAATCACTGGACATTCTGCGAACTCTCTGCTTGCCCTACTCGTTTTGGTAAGTCTCGGTGTGAATCGGTTTGTGCAAGCCGCCTTATCTGCTTCACTTCCCCACGTTGTTGAAGCTGATGATCTGGTTCCTGCTAATGCACTTTTCCCCACCTTGGGAACAACTGCTGCCTCGTTAGCAGCTGCAATTGGAATTGCCACGCAAAACATTTTGGCCAACTCAGACTCAGTCAATGCTGGTTTAGTTGTTTTGGGCTCCACGTTTGCCGCAATCGCATCAGTGATAGCAATTCGCATTACGCCAAAAGATGTGCTTGGCCCATATCTCGTTGAGTCCGCAATGCGCGATGAGTTTCGAAATGCATTATCCGGTTTAGCTGCTGGATTTAGATACATGGTTCGTTCAGGTAGAGCTTTAAGCAGCATGATCGCTGTTGCATTCCAAAGATGGGCGTTTGGCGCTTTAACAGTTCACGCACTTTTACTATCCAGGAATTCATGGCACACCGACACCACGGCTGATCAAGCGGTAGTTGATTTTGGACTTTGTGCTGGAGCCGCAACACTCGGTGCATTTACTGCAGCAATCTTGAGCACCTTCTTGCTTAGTGATCGCGCGGGCAAAACTAAATCTGAATCTGACGTTTCACCACATCGACAAGTTCATTTGATTGCAGCAATGACAATTGCCACTTCAGCAGCTGTTCTTGTAACTTTTGTGGGATACCAATCAGGTAGTTTGGTGGCAATTTGTACCACTGCTGCCTCGTTGGGTTTCGCTGGACAGTTGTTGAAGATTAATGCTGATACAACAATCCAGCGCACTATAGATGATGCTCATCGTGGTCGCGTTTTTTCTATCTTCGACATGATGATTAACGTTGCTTTGGTTTTAGGAATCACAACTTACGCGCTGATCGCTGGAATCAGAGATAACCCAAATGCTGGCACTGCTTACTCAGTAGTTTTACTAAGTTGCAGTACTGGGTTGGCACTTTTTCTGCTGCGTAAATATCGCGCAAACATTAAGTCAATTTAGTTTTGTGAATTCCACCAGGTAGTTAGGCGTTCAATCGCTTGCTCTCTTGTTAGCGGCCCTTCATCAAGTCGTACTTCTAACAAGTAGTTGTATGCCTTTCCGACCATTGGACCAGAACTAACATCTAGGATCGACATGATTTCGTTGCCGTCCAAGTCAGGTCTAATTGAATCCAATTCTTCCTGCTGGGCCAAGGTGGCGATTCGATCTTCGAGGTCGTCGTATGTAGCAGAAAGTATTGCAGCACGTCGTGAATTTCTCGTTGTGCAGTCCGCTCGCGTCAACTTATGCAGTCGAGTTAACTCATCCCCTGCGTCGCGTACATAACGTCGAACCGCAGAATCTGTCCATTGACCTTGTCCATATCCATGAAAACGTAAATGAAGTTCGGTTAGTTTGCAGACTGCATCAATTAGGTCACCTGGGTAACGCATGGCAGTTAGTCGCTTCCGCGCAATTTTTGCACCGACCACTTCATGATGATGAAAACTAACGCCACCACCTGATTCGAATCTTCGAGTCTTTGGCTTACCTATATCGTGCAACAGGGCAGCCAGGCGCAACACGAGATCTGGTTCGCATTTAGGGTCATGGGTTGTTTCCAAATCAATTGCTTGTTGCAGAACTATCAAGCTGTGTTCATAAACATCTTTATGTTTATGGTGTTCATCAATTTCAAGTTGAAGCGCTGGTAGCTCGGGAATCACATGCTCAGCAAGTTTTGTTCCTTCCAGGATTTCAAGACCAAGAGCTGGGTGATCTCCCATAATCAATTTGCTGAACTCGTCGCGTACTCGTTCTGCCGAGACAATTTTTATTCGATCAGACATTGCGGTAGCTGCCAACAAAACATCGACAACAGGTGTGAAGCCTAATTGACTGGCAAATCTTGCAGCTCGCATCATGCGCAATGGGTCATCTGAAAAGGATAGTTCTGGTTCTCGGGGCGTACGAATGACACGTTTACTTAAGTCATCGACTCCGCCAAATGGATCTACAAAAGTAAGTTCTGGCAATCTCACTGCCATGGCATTAATAGTGAAATCTCGCCTGATTAAATCCTCATCCAGCGAATTACCAAAACTTACTTCCGGTTTACGGCTTTCATCGCTATAGATTTCTGAACGGTAAGTTGTAATCTCAACTTGGAAATCTTTTCGACGGGCACCAACGGTGCCAAATGCGATGCCTATGTCCCAAACAGTATCTGCCCAAGGCGTAACCAAACTAAGAATTTCTTCTGGGTTGGCATTTGTTGTGAAGTCCAAGTCATTGATTTCACGATTCAAAATCAAGTCACGTACCGGACCACCAACAATGGCAAACTCAAATCCTGCTTCGCTAAATAACTGCGCCAGCTCCATAACGTCGGGCATTTGCCCCAGAGCGGTAGTTACGGCTGCTGTTGCTAATGCATGCGGCGAGGAGTTATTCATGACTTGACCTAGCCTAGATGCAATTACGAAAAGTCCAATATTTGCAGGTATTCTTAGGACGTGAGCCGTCAACGTAAATCCCGAAACTCACCGCGTAATTGGCAAAGTTGGCCAAGGCGATCTCGTAACTCCTTGCGGGCCATCACGGTCGGATTAATCAGTCTGGCGTTAATCTCGGCTAATGTGCCAGCTTCGCAAGCGGTTGAGGATGGATCGGTCCAAATCACTGGACTAAACATTTCTACTCTTGGTGACTCGGGCAATGCAGTAAGTGCGAATCATCTCGTAATTTTGAACGGCACCTTCACAAACACCACGGATACAAATATCGACCAAATTGAAATGGAACTAGTTTCAACTCCTGCGATTAAATCTCGCGGTGAATTAGGTCAACTTTTGGCTGATCCCAAAAGTGCCAAGAGTTTAATTGCTAGTGACAAGTCTGCGATTTTACGGAACATAGAACCAGGATCCACAAGGCAATGGCAAATAGCTTTTCGTGGTGAAGAAGTACTCGGCATTAATGCTTCCGGGGTTTACGCAATCGGTGTGAAACCAAGTTTGTCTGAAACTGGCGCCGCAACGGTAATTACAACCCCGTGGTTTTTCAATGCCACGATTAAACCGACAAATGTTGCATTTGTAATTCCATTAACTATTCTGAACAATCATCTGGCAAATGGAAAAGTTACAGATCAAAAGAGCGATCTGGCGCAGGCGCAGCGATTAACGAATTTGGTTGCGACGCAAACTAACTCAAAAATTTCCTGGTTGCAGGATTCAGCATTACGTTCGTGGCTGAATGATTTAATCGCTAGTTCCGATTCAGATGTTCCGATCAAACTAAATAGTGCACTTGATGGTCTAACGATGGCCACAGGATTTTTACCCTATGGCAACACAGATTTAAGTGGCTTATCATTGGCAAACCAACAACTAGACCTGTTAGACGCCGTTAATTTAACAAGAGCGATCGCTGCGGCGCGACCTATTTTTTATACACCAATTCAGGGTGCCACAGATCGAAAAACTGTTGCTCTACTAAATGATCAAGGTGTACGAACTGTTGTTTCAAATAAGTTCTTGCGCGGCAATTCGCGCGAAACTACTAATGCTGTTGCGACTTCGGCCTCAAATCCCGTTTTGGTGTATGACCTTGCAACATCAACATGCCTATCTAATGCAGATGAAAGTGATGCCGAGTTTTTCAATACCGTGACTTGTGTAAAAAGTGAGATCGGCATGATGACCGCTGAGTCACCACAAAGTTCACGTTCCATAATTCTGCTCGCCCCGGCAAAGTGGAAAATTTCAGCCGAGCGTTTATCGGCCCTTGTTGCAGCTTTAAGTGATAACAATTGGATGCAACTTGTCGATCTAGATTTAGTCGCATCAGCAGAACCATCACAAAACTTCATTTCAATAGCTAATGGATCTAACAGTGAGTTAGCGCAGCCAACAATTCGGCAAGCTGACAAATTGCGAAGTGAGACCGAAATCTTTTCATCGCTTTTTATTGATGAGGATTTGTCTACCGGATTTAATACTGCTCGAATTTTGGGATTCTCTGCACTGTGGGAATCTGCAGCAGGTGCAACTAGCTATTTATCCCAAAATATTGCTTTACTAGATTCATATTTAGATTCAGTAAGTATTCAGGCGTCATCGCGGATAACTACACCAGAGGAAAGTTCTGAGATTCCAATTACGATCGTAAATTCAAGTGATCGAGCAGTATCGGTAAGCATCGATCTAACTAGCAAGGCTACATCCCGTTTTTCGGCCAAACCCAGCGAATTAGTGCAAGTGGATAGTGGCCAACGGATAACTATTCCAGTTGAAGTTACCTTAGTTGGCGCAGGCGTTGTTGAAGTCCAAGCGCAACTGATCGCTCCCAATGGTGAACGCTTTGGTCAAGTGAAAAACATCCAAATCTCTTCAGCCGCTTACAGTCAGTTCGCCCGTACTCTGGTGTGGGGAGCTTTTGGGTTATTAGTTCTATTGGCTTTGAGTAATTTTTTTAAGCGACGAAAAGATAGACGTTCAATAAACACTTCGGCAAGTTAGTGCACGGACAGGTGGTTTGAAAAGACAGTGTCATCATTTATCGGACAAACATCTGGCATGGCCGCTGGCACTTTAGCTAGCCGTATTACTGGTGTTTTTCGAGACATTGCCTTAGTCGCAGCCATTGGTACTGGAATCTTTTCAGATACCTATTCCGTTGCAAACAGCATTCCAAACATCATTTACATTCTTATTGCAGGTGGTGCAATTAATGCAGTCTTTATTCCTGCGCTAGTACGTCACATGGAAGATGACGATGATCAAGGCAAGCAATTTACTGATCAATTGTTAACGCTGGTCGGAATGGTTTTGATTGTTATCGTCATTGTTGCTGTTTTCGCAGCCGGATTGATTGTTCATTTATATGCAACCAGGCTTTGGACCCCTGAAGAGTTCGGTGTTGCAACAACGTTTGCGCGTTGGTGCCTACCTCAAATATTCTTTTATGGTTTATATACGCTTGCATCACAGATTCTAAATTCGCGTAATTCATTTTCACTTCCTATGTACGCCCCAATCATCAACAACGTCATAGTGATTGCAACGGCTGCCTTATTCGTTTCGGTAATGTCTGCAATGCCAACAGCTGATTCGGTAACTACTTCGCAACTTAATTTGCTTGGATTCGGAACAACTCTTGGAGTTATGGCACAAGCTTTAATATTGATTCCAGCACTTAAGAAGGCTGGTTATAGCTTTAGGCCAAATTTTCAATTTAGAAATGTTGGCAACGGCAAGGTTGGAAACTTAGCAAAGTGGACCATCGGCTTTGTGTTGGTCAATCAAATAACTTTTTTGATGGTTTCGAACTTAACTACGCTGGCAAATGTCTTGGTCTCCGGTGACCCTAATACGGTCGCAGTCGGGTTTACTTCGTATCAAAAAGGCCAACTCATGATGATGTTGCCGCATTCAATAATTACAGTTTCGATCATCACGGCTTTACTACCTCGATTAAGTAGGCAGGCGCACGATAAAGATCTATCTGCATTTGGCGGGGAGTTATCTGCATCTTTGAGACTGGTAACTGCATTGATAATCCCTAGCGCAGTCTTATTGTTGGCATCCGGTCCATGGATCGGTGCGCTGTTATATGGATACGGTGCATCATCTACCGCTCAAGGTGCTGCGCTAGGTGGAGTTGCCTCCATGTTTGCCCTAGGTCTACCGGCATTTTCGTTGTTCTACGTATTGCTTAGGAGTTATTACGCCCAGGAAAATACCAAGACTCCATTCATGATCAATCTGGGCTTCAATGGGCTGCACATAGTTATTGGACTAGCCCTGTTTTCCCTTATGCCAAATGGGTTACAGGTTGCTGGTTTAGCTTTGGGTTACTCAATTTCTTACGTGATTACCTGTGCCCTAACTTGGAGTCGAGTTGGCAAACGAGTTCCAGAAATCCGAAAAAATGGACACTTGCGTCTGATCATTAGGGTGACGGCTGCCAGCATTGTTGCCGCTCTCGTGTCATATGTCTTAGTTCGAGTCACAATCACTAATCAGGAAGATTTGTCTGCGCTGCGAGTCGGGGTTGCGATCGGAATTTTCACTGGTGCTTTTTCACTCATCTACCTTGGCTTGGCGAAAGTACTGCGCATCTCGGAAGTATCAGCAGTACTGGCGTTAGTACGGCGCAAATAAGCAACTAAACTGCAACTATGAGTGGCGCTAATGACCGTATCTTTGATGGTCGTTATGCATTAGACGTTCAAGTATCCAGCTCATTAAGTTCACCCATATGGCGCGCAATGGACCAGTCATTAAAGCGCTGGGTAAATCTAATTCTGTTGCCCACATCAGATCTACGTAGCGTTAAGTTGTTGCAAGAGTGTCAGCTGGCCGCAGTAAATGATCGACGCGATGTCGTATCGATTCTGGACGTTATTCCGGATGGAAAGATAACAAGCGAGGATTCTTATTTTTCGCAGGATCGCTATGTGGGTATTGTCACGGAATGGTTAGACGGAGAAACTTTAGATCGACTCATAATTCGCCGTGGTGAAGTTTTACCGATTGATCAAGCACTCAGACAACTTGGAACTATTACCAACACTTTGATGCACGCACATTCTCTAAATGTTTTTCACCGGAGGTTGCGTCCGCACAACGTAATTTTTTCACCTGGGCAAGAAGTGCGACTTGCAGGATTTGGTGTTGACTCAGCTCTTTTGGGTCCAGATTCTGGTGACGGTGCATCGCAAGATATAAAGGGTGTGGGTCAACTACTTTTTGCGATGATTACCGGCATGTGGCCACTTGGTAGCGTTGACTCCCTGCCCGCAGCGCTCAGTGACGGTGGTGGCTTGATTTTGCCAAGCCAAGTTCACGTGGGTGTTAAGCCTTACATTGACCGTATATATCAGCGCACTCAAGACGGTACTTACAAATCAATGCGCCAAGTAGTTGATGCGTTGTCCGTTGGTGAAGCTGAAGAATCAGAAAGTCTGCAAAACCGAGTCTCACGATTGACCGCAAACTCAGTAACTTGGACACCGCCGCAATCTGAGAAATCAAGTCGAGTTCGTACATCTCTTATCGCTGGTTTGTCAGTTTTGATTTTTGGCTGGATTGGCTGGCAGTTGTTAACAAGTAACTTCCATAGGTCTGATTCTGCGATTGACATGTTGGCTTCGCCGCTACCAAGTGCAGCCATCTCGCAGGCAACCGGTGCGGTCGCAGAAATAATGACAGTAACAAGTTATGACCCCTTGGGTGATAACGCTGAAAATGATGATCAGGTTTTACTTGCTGTAGATGGCGACAAAGAAACGGCTTGGACCACTGTCAGTTATCGACAAGCAGACATGTCCGGCAAGGCAGGTGTCGGCCTGATGCTTGATCTGGGCTCTGCCCAAGACGTCTACGGAATAGACATTGACTTTAAAGGTGGGAACACGGCTGAAGTTTATGTTCTCGACTCACCCGAGCCGGATTTTGCAACGGCCGCTAAGTTTGCTGACTTTGACCCAAATGAGATTTCCAGTTCGTTCTCTACAACTAAAGCAGTTTCAGGCAGGTACGTCTTGATCTGGATAACGCCTGACTTACCCAAAGCTGATTCCGGTATGTTCCAGGGTGGAATTTCTGAAGTTAGAGTCCGTCTTTAGTTTTCACCAAATAGGACAGGTGTTGCAGGTACCACTTGGTTGGGTCTGACTAGTAACTCATGGGTAAGTAAACTTGGGTTACTTCAATCTAAGGAAATTCAATGTCTCAAGACATCAACGATGTAATCATTATCGGCTCCGGCCCAGCTGGATATACCGCTGCAATTTATGCTGCTCGAGCACAACTAAAGCCAATTGTTTTCGAAGGTGCTGTTACTGCTGGTGGCGCACTGATGAATACAACTGAGGTTGAAAATTTTCCTGGTTTTCAGGACGGAATCATGGGACCTGCGCTCATGGAAAACATGCGCGCCCAAGCCGTTAAATTTGGCGCAAATTTGATTACTGATGATGTGACGTCTGCCAACCTAACTGGCGATGTGAAAACAGTTGTTGATGGTGAAGGTCGCGAATACAAAGCGCATTCGATTATTTTGGCAACCGGTTCCAGTTATCGAGAACTTGGAATTGAAAACGAAAAGCGACTTTCTGGCCACGGTGTTTCTTGGTGTGCAACTTGCGACGGATTTTTCTTCCGTGATCAAGACATTGCTGTTGTTGGTGGTGGCGATTCAGCTGTCGAAGAAGCGACGTTCTTAACGCGCTTTGCAAAGAGCGTAACGATGATCCACCGCCGTGGTGAACTTCGCGCGAGCAAAATCATGGCCGAGCGGGCGCATAACGATCCAAAAATAAACTTTGCCTGGAATAGCGAAGTCAGCGAATTGCATGGAGACGCAAAATTATCTGGTGTCACGATTCGCGACATTAATACCGGAGACACTCGCGAACTTTCTGTTACCGGTTTGTTTGTGGCAATCGGACATGATCCACGTTCCGAATTACTAAAGGGGCAAGTTGATCTTGATCCTGCTGGTTATGTGCTTACTGGAGCCGGCACAACTGCGACAAATCTTTCTGGAGTTTTCGCATGCGGCGACTTAGTTGACCATACTTACCGTCAGGCAATCACGGCTGCCGGAACTGGTTGCAGCGCCGCACTTGATGCCGAGCGCTATCTCTCAAGTCTGCACAGTAAGTAATTCATCACTTATTCAATAAACCAAGGGGTTAATCGCTAACCACTTATGCTTGAATCACTAGCAACAATAGGAGTAATAATGGGCGCAACTGCAGCCGTAACAGATGCATCGTTTGCTAACGATGTATTGATGAGTGACAAACCAGTACTGGTTGATTTTTGGGCTGAATGGTGTGGCCCTTGCAAAATGATCGGTCCAATTTTGGAAGAGATTGCTGCCGCACATGGCGACAAACTAACAATCTTGAAATTAAACGTTGACGAGAATCCCGCCACCGCTGCTAACTACGGCGTTACCTCGATTCCAACAATGAACGTTTATCAAAATGGTGAGATTGTAAAGCAGATCATTGGTGCAAAGCCAAAAGCAGCTTTACTTTCAGATCTTGCTGAGTTCATTTAAGTAACTAATGACAGTAACGATCCTGCGACGCGGCGATCAAGGGCCGGCCGTAACAGAGGTTCGTGATCGATTAGTTCGTCTTGGGCTCTTAAGTTCAAACGCCAGCGCAGCAGAAGATGTTTTCGATGACATCTTGCTTGCTGCGCTGCGTTATTTCCAGCAAACGCGTGGTTTAACTGTTGATGGTTTAGTAGGCCCGCAGACTTTTCGAAGGCTTGATGAAGCGCGCTGGAAAATTGGGGATCGGGTTTTAAGTTTTTCACCTGGTCACGTAATACATGGCGAAGATGTTGCGCAATTACAACAGCGATTAATTGAATTAGGTTTTGCACTAGATCGCGTAGATGGAATTTTTGCAAAAAGTACAGATTCTGCGGTACGTGAATTCCAACTTAATGTTGGCCTCGACGTCGACGGTATCTGCGGCCCCGCGTTCTTTCGCGCCTTTCAGAGATTGGCTCGCACAATTGCTGGCGGTAGCCAAGAGCACTTACGTGAACTTTCAACGGTTGCTAATTTTGGTAAGAATCGAACTGTTGAAACGTGCTCGATTTTACTCGATCCTAGTGATCTTGAAGTTCAACTAGTTGGCAGTGAATTTTCACATGCTGACATTTGTTGGGACGTTGCCTCTCGTCTCGAAGGGCGCCTGGGCGCAATGGGCACATTGGTCCTGATGACTCGGCCACAATCTGGTCGTGTGGATGGCGAACGCACCCGCGCCAGCCTTGCCAACGAAAGCAACGTTGACTTGATTATTGGCTTGGGCCTAGATCAGCACGAAAACCCGCTGGCTCAGGGCGTTGCCTCTTACTACTTCGGCCATCAGTACTCCCGCTCTGCCACCGGCATGAGATTGGCTGAAATTGTGCAGGAAGAAATCAGTTCCCGGACTCAGCTAACAGATTCGAAGTTTCATGCAAAAACCTGGGATTTGTTGCGCCTTACTCGAATGCCAAGCATCAAAGTTGAGTTGGGTTATGCCACTAGCCCACACGACCGTGCACTTTTATCTCAAGCTGGAACCCGCGACGATATCGCCGCCGGACTAAGTTCTGCAATCACCAGAATTCTGGCTCCAAGAATCGGTTAGTTATTAAATGTGACCTGAGTCACATTTAATATTCCTACACAGGTTGTCAACATGTGTGTAAGTGAATTATTTAAGCGGTTCGCCAAACATTCCACGTTGCTTTGGATCAATAACCTCAACGATTCTTTGCAAATCTTCCAAGGTGGCAAACTCAATGATGACTTTGCCACGAGACTTACCGACCTGGACCGTGACTCTGGTGTCTAGGCGATCAGATAGCCGGTCTCCCATGGACTTAAGGCCAGGAGCACTGATCTTGCCGCCTGACTTCTTGGAAGTTGGCTTAGCTGGTTTCTCGTCTTGGCCAAGGGAAACAATTTCTTCCACAGTTCGTACCGAAAGACCTTCGGCAACAATTCGGCTAGCTAAGCGTTCGATCGCACCTTGGTCTTTGAGCCCAAGCAGCGCTCTGGCATGGCCTGCTGAAATGACGCCGGCTGCAACGCGCCGTTGTACTGCAAGTGGCAGGTTCAGGAGTCGAAGGGTATTGGAGATTTGTGGCCGGGATCGACCTAACCGGGTTGCTAGTTCATCTTGGGTGCCGCCAAAATCTTCTAATAATTGCTTATATGCAGCAGCTTCTTCTAGTGGAGTTAGGGCAGCGCGATGAAGGTTTTCCAGCAACGCATCTCGAAGCATTTGGTCATCTGCAGTCTCGCGGATTAAGGCCGGAATCGTTTTAAATCCTGCTTTTTTGGTGGCACGCAGACGGCGCTCGCCTGCAACAAGCTCGTATCCCCCACCAGTTGCTGGGCGCACCACGATTGGTTGCAGTAAGCCAACTTCTTGGATCGAATGAACCAATTCAGCTAGAGCCTCGTCATCAAATACCTGACGCGGTTGTTGCGCATTTGGAACAATCGAGCGAACCGGTAGTTCGGCGAAAGTTAGTCCCGCAATTGCGGTCGGCGCTTGACTAGTGCCTTGGGCTGTCGGAACAGTTGCACCTGACTTGGCGGATGCTTTCGCGGCTGGTTTTGCATTCGATTTAGTGGCAGGAATGGCTTTTTTTGGCGCAGTACCGGCTGTTTTCTTTGCTGGTTTGGCACCAGTTCCAGTCTTTGGATTTTGGCTGGCTGTTTCACGTGAAACATCCGGGATCAAGGCTCCTAAGCCACGGCCGAGGCTTTGTCGTTTTGCCATTACATTAACCCTTCTGCTTACGTTCGGTGATTTCTCGCGCTGCGGCTAGATACGCCACTGCCCCAGTTGATCCTGGGTCATAAGTCATTACAGATTGCCCAAATGATGGGGCTTCCGCAACGTAGATAGACCTTGGAATGACGGTTTCCAAGACTTTTTTACCAAAGTATCCGCGGACTTCTTGGACCACTGAGGCTGAAAGGTTGGTTGTGGAGTTGTACATCGTAAGCAAAATAGTGCTTACTTCCAGCTCTGGATTTAGCCGCTCTTTGGCGAATTCGATGGTTCGTAACAACTGTTGGACGCCCTCAAGTGCATAAAATTCACACTGGATTGGGATCAATACTTCTTTTACTGCAGCCAGGGCATTTATTGTTAGCATTCCCAGGCTCGGTGGGCAGTCAATGAAAACGTAGTCCATTTCATGTTCTGCCAGAAAGTCCGCCAAAGCCGCCTTTAGTAGGAATGGGCGCTTAGCTTCAGCCACAGTGGAAATAAGTTCGATATCTGCGCCTGCTAAATCTAAAGTAGCCGGCAAAACCCAAAGGGAGTCAAAGCCCTCGGCTGCGCTCATCATGTCTGCAATTGCTTCGCCATCTAGCAAAACATCAAAGGATCCACTTGCATCCTCATAGTGATCTATGCCAAATGCAGTACTGGCATTTCCCTGTGGATCAAGGTCAATTACTAGAACATTAAGTCCCGCCAGAGCCATAGATGCGGCAAGGTTTACGGCCGAAGTTGTCTTACCCACGCCACCTTTTTGGTTGGCAATCGTAATAATTCTGGTGTGTTTTGGCTTTGCAAAAGTGCCTTTTAGTCCACGTCGAACGTAGACCGCTGCGGCAGCTGCGGCAGCTAAAGGTGTGTCTTCATCATCGGCGTAAGCCATTTTGCCAACCTAATTTCTTAACCCCAGTATTACTAACTTGAGTCTTAAGCGTAGGGCAAATGCCTGACGCTGATGTTAGGTGGTCACCCGAACTACGGTTGTCTGTGGATCAACCACGCCTTCTCCACAAAGAACGATTTCTGCCTTGCGACCCTTGAGAATATCCGCAGCTTCGGCAATTTCAGTGGCCGCTGAACTTCCCTTCATCGCCAGAATCTGTCCGCCTTTTGCGGTCAAAGGTAAAGACCAGGTAAGAAGTTTTCCAAGCGGCGCAACAGCTCGAGCCGTGACCACTGGCGCAGTATGACCTTTAAGTTCCTCGGCTCGGCCCCGCATAACAGTTACTCGCGCAGTTATGCCAAGGTCTGCTGCTACTTCAGTTAAGAATTCAGATCTGCGCATTAGTGGCTCAATTAAGCCAATTGTGATGTCCGGCCTAACTATGGCAAGGACCAAGCCTGGCAGTCCCGCGCCACTGCCAATGTCGAAAACCTTTGAATTAAGAGGAATAAGTTCTTCAACCACAGCGCAGTTGGAAATATGCCGATCCCAGATTCGATCAACTTCGCGTGGGCCCAAGAACCCACGCTCTACGCCTGCTCCGGCTAACCAATGAGCGAATCGGGCAAGGTTTTCCGCAGCATCTGGGTAAACCTCGGTGATCTCTTTCACTTAATCAGGCTTTCGATAAATGTTTCACGTGAAACGTGAAACTAGGCTGGCAGAACCACAATTCGACGCTTTGGCTCTTCGCCCTTAGAAACGCTGGATGCGCCCGCTTCGCCAACTGCGTCGTGAATTACTTTTCGCTCAAAAGCGTTCATCGGCTTTAGTTCAACTTCTTCGCCAGTCTCAATTGCTTTAGCTGCAGCTTCTTTTGCAACCTCAACTAATTTGGCCTTTACCGCTGCCCGATGACCTGAGATGTCAAGCATTAGCCGGGAGCGCTCGCCAGTTTCGCGGGTTACTGCAAGACGAGTTAGCTCTTGGATCGCATCTAGAACTTCACCTTTTTTACCCACAAGTTGAGCTAGGTCGGCGCCAACAATGCTGACCGTGGCGCGATCATTTTCAACATCCATATCAATGTCGCCATCAAGGTCAGCGATATCTAGTAAGCCTTCTAGGTAGTCAGCGGCGATTTCGCCTTCTTGTTCAAGTAGTGAGAGTTTTTCAGCCATTTTGTTTGGCCTTTCTGTGTTGGAAATCTATTTTTGATAGTTAATTTGGGTAGTTGCTTAGTTTCACGTGAAA
>CAIYGJ010000207.1 GCA_903925705.1 uncultured Actinomycetes bacterium
CCATTTGGCAGAAACAACTCGCTGTCGATTCCTTTCTTCAATAAAGCGGCGCAAGTTTCGGATTTGATTGTTTTTATTGTGCCTAGATCCTGGCGGAAATGGTCAGTGCAAAATCGACTTAACCAAAACTTTCATCTTGTACGTGATGATGACCTAACGATCAATTACATAGATGTAAATGGACAAGACGCTCATGCCAAAGATCGACTGCGAACTTGCGTTCAATACTGGGAGCGAAAATCAAAGCTACGCCCAATCGTAAAAGTTAAAGATATGGGCATTATCGAGCGCACTAAACCAGAATTGGCCGATGCTGCAATGACATTGTTTGGTTATAACTGCGGCAAGCTAACGACAGACTTTGAACGCCGGAAGGTCACTACTCAGATGTATTTGAACTTCAAACATCCACGAGCCAAGAAGGCAATTGAGAATTCAGACTTTTCAAAGTTCTACATGAATACCGCTTACACCGAAGCCTTGTCGTTACCTGAAATCAATTACGTCCTGAATGAATACATCTACGGGGATCCGATGGTGCAATACCTCATCTAAGTAATTAGCTCAGTAGGTCAGGTCGATTCTGAGCGGTTCGCAATTTAGCTTGTTCATGTTTCCAGGCCGATATCTTCGCGTGATCACCCGAGGTCAAAACCTGAGGAACTTCCAAATCGCGCCAAACTGGTGGTCGGGTATAAACCGGACCCTCGAGTAAGTTTTCCATAACGCCAACTGCAAATGAGTCGTCTGCAAAACTTTCTTGATTTCCAAGCACACCTGGAACAAGTCGAGCAATGGCTTCAACCATTACAAGTACTGCAACTTCCCCACCCGCTAGAACGTAATCGCCTATCGAAACTTCTTCAACACGGATCTTGATCTTGTAATGCTCCGCTACCCGGAAATCAATACCTTCATATCGGCCGCAAGCAAACACTATGTGCTCCGACTTGGAAAGCTCAGTTGCAAGCGTTTGCGTGAAAGGCTTTCCAGACGGAGTTGGGATTATCAAAATTGTTTCAGCCGTGACGAATTCGTCTAATGCGTCGCCCCAAGGTTCAGGCTTCATGACCATTCCAGGGCCACCGCCGTATGGGGAATCGTCAACCGTCTGATGTTTGTCACTTGTGTAATCACGCAAGTCTTTGACATTGACTGAAAGCAAACCATCTTCGATGGCCTTTCCCATCAAGGAAAGTTCAAGTGGCTTTAAATAATCCGGAAAAAGCGTGATGACATCAAACTTCAACATCAGACTTCCTCGTCTCGGACAACTATTGCATCTAATTCATTGAGCAAGCCAGGAGGAGGCGTGATGGTTACGGTTTTCGTGTCTAAATCAATCTCAGGAACAAATTCCATGACAAATGGAATTAGCACTTCAGTGTCACCCTCGCGAGTTACTGAAAGTAGATCTTGGCTTGGTAAGTGAATGACTTCACCAATCACTCCAATTACTGAACCATCTTCCAGCGCTACTTTTAGTCCAACGAGTTGATGGTCGTAAAACTCTTCAGGATCTTCGGGAAGTTCTTTTGGATCAACATCAATAGTTAAAGTTTGTCCACGCAAAGCTTCAGCTGCATTGCGGTCATCTACACCTGCGAAGTGAACAACAAAACGCCCACTGTGCCACTTGGATGTGGCCACAGTGAGCGTCGTGTTATCAGAAGTCATCAGAACCGTTCCATCTGCATAGCGATGATCTGGTTCATCTGTCATTGGTTCAACGAAAAGGTCGCCGCGCACGCCATGTGCTCGGCCAATGCGCCCGATTACGAGCTGCATTAGTTACCTTCCGTCGACGTCAAGAATGTCGATGCGCACATTGCCCTTATCGGACAATGCGTTTACGACAGTGCGAAGTGCAGTGGCAGTGCGACCGGCTTTGCCGATAACTCGACCCATGTCTTCAGGATTGAGCTTGACCTCAAGTGTTGCACCACGACGGTTGTTCTCGCGAACGACAACATCGTCTGGATGATCAACAATTCCCTTTACGAGGTGTTCTAAAGTCTCGTCAAGCATTGCTTAGGCCTCTTCGGTTGGAGCTTCTTCAGTAGCTTCCACTGCTGCTGCTTCTTCTACAACTACAGCTTCAGCAACTACTTCAGGTTCCACAACAGTTTCAACAGCTTCGACTGCAACTTCTTCGCTTGGGGCTGGGGCTTCCTCAGCCTTCACTTCCTCAACAACCTCCACCGGCTTTTCAACCTTTGGGCGAATTGTTGGTGTGCGTGGTTCGTTAGCAACAGCTGCAACGGTCTCGGCAAACTTAGTGTTCTTGTCGATCTTTGCATCCTTGACGCGTAAAGTTCCTTCAGCGCCTGGAAGGCCCTTGAACTTCTGCCAGTCACCAGTGATCTTTAGTAGCACCATGACTGGTTCAGTTGGCTGCGCGCCAACGCCTAGCCAGTACTGAACGCGATCTGAATTGATCTTGATAAGACTTGGTTCTTCTTTTGGATGGTACAAACCGATTTCTTCGATGGCACGGCCATCACGAGCGGTACGGGCGTCGGCAATTACTACGCGGTATTGCGGGTTGCGGATGCTGCCCATGCGCTTAAGTTTGATCTTTACGGCCACGAGTTTTATTTCTCCTGATAATTGGTGTGACATAAAACCGTTGTTGCAGCGGGGGCGCAACTAGTTAATGTCTATGAATCCAACAAGGTTGCGGGTAGAGGGCCGGCTTCCAAGTCGGGATTACTTGATAAATCATGCCAGACAAGGCAAAAATCCGGAAATTGAGGGGAAATACCCCCAAATCTCTTGAGCAAATGCCCAGATTTCTATTTCAGAAAGTCTCGGAAAGCACTCGGAATCTCTGTAAGCGTTGCACTGGGTGCTTCAAATTCAATTCCAGAATCCTGCGCTGCTCGCTTAGCTGGATTGCCTGACTTCTTTGCACCTTTACCAGGCTTTTGAACTTTCTTTTGCTGCGGACGCATGCCTGGCATTCCTGGCATTGGCGGCATTCCCGGAACTGAGCCACCCTTTGCCATTTGCTTCATCATTTTCTGGGCAACAACAAATCGGTCCATCAAAGTATTAACGTCGCTGACTTGCATACCCGAACCCTTAGCGATGCGTGCGCGGCGTGAACCGTTTAGCAATTTTGGATCTTCGCGTTCTGCTGGGGTCATCGAAGAAATGATTGCTTCTACGCGATCAACTTCCCGCTCATCAACATTTTCAATCTGCTTTTTCATTTCGGCCATACCAGGCAACATGCCAAGCATTTTTGTCATTGATCCCATTTTTCGGATCTGCTGCATCTGCTGCATGAAGTCTGTCAGTGTGAAATCTTCGCCATCTTTAACTTTCTTGGCGAATTTTTCAGTTTGATCTTTATCAAGAGTTTGCTCGGCCTGCTCGATCAGAGTTAGCAAGTCGCCCATGTCCAGGATTCTGGAAGCCATGCGATCTGGGTGAAACACTTCAAAGTCAGTTAGTTTTTCACCAGTTGACGCAAACATAATCGGCTTACCGGTAATGGTTGCAACCGAAAGCGCCGCCCCACCACGGGCATCACCATCAAGCTTTGTTAGGACTACAGCATCGATGCCAATGTCTCGAGCAAAAGTCTCCGCGGTATTGACGGCATCTTGACCAGTCATTGCGTCAATTACCAGCAATGTTTCATCAGGCTTAGCTTCAGCTTTAACTCTTGCCAGTTGGTCCATTAATTCGCTGTCAATGGAAAGGCGCCCTGCAGTATCAACAATTACGACATCGTGAAGTTTGTCTTTTGCAAACTTCATGGCATCGCGAGTTACTTGAACCGGGTCGCCAACACCGTTGCCTGGTTCTGGAGCAAACACCACAGTGTTTGATTGTTCGCCAACTATCTTTAACTGATCAACAGCATTTGGGCGTTGCAAGTCAGCTGCAACCAACATTGGTTGGTGACCTTGGGTGCGCAAATGTGCAGCAAGCTTTCCCGCAAGTGTAGTTTTACCCGCACCCTGCAGACCAGCGAGCAAAATAACGGTTGGAGGGTTCTTGGCTAGTTTTAATCTTCGAGTCTCGCCACCCAGAATGCCAATCAATTCTTCATTAACGATCTTGATGATTTGTTGCGCTGGATTTAGTGCTGCAGAAACTTCCGAGCCAAGTGCGCGTTCTTTTATCCGAGCGCAGAATTCTCGAACAACTGGAAGGGCCACGTCTGCATCAAGTAATGCGATTCGAA
>CAIYGJ010000208.1 GCA_903925705.1 uncultured Actinomycetes bacterium
TCGTTACCGGCGTAATCACCGATTCAGTATTTGTTGATAAGGAGAACACACGTCGTGACGGTTAATCTGGAATTTGCAAAAAGCCCACTGGGTGGCGCAAAACATGGTGACGCTAATAAGGCGGTGCTGATTCAAGAAGTTCCATTCACTCCTGGCTTTGATCTGCGAGTAGATCCAGATTCAGCAGCGTTCCTATCGGTAGTTGCTGCATTAGGCCTTGTGCTCCCCACAAGAGTGGGCGAAGTTGCGCGCAACAATGCGGACTGCATAGTTTCTGAGAACGAACAACCAGGTGCAAATGGGGTTAGTGCCTTAACCCTTGGACCAGATTGGTGGTACTTAACTGGTACCGCTGACATCCAGTCACTATTGAAACCAGTTCAGGATTCTCACCACATCTCACTAGTTGATGTAAGTTCCCAGCGAACCAAGATCGAGATTTATGGGCCAAATGCAAAAGATGTGCTTTCTCACTACTGGGAACAAGATCTACGGGACGAAAATTTCCCTATTGATGCTTGCAGTCAAGGGGTTCTCGCTAAAGCTCCACTCATAATGTGGCACTGCTGCGAAAATTGTTACTTACTTTTCCCGAGAGCATCGTTTGCAAAGCATCTTTGGACCGCTTTGACTGATGCATCTATCGAGTACCTGTAAAATTAAGTAACACTTTCTAACTTAAAAGTAGGCGCTATGACTGCAGTAATTCTCGATGGAAAAGCTACCGCTGCTGCAGTTAAAGCAGACCTAGCATCCAGAGTTGCTGCACTAAATGCCAAAGGTATTTTTCCTGGGCTTGGAACTATTTTGGTTGGCGACGATCCCGGATCTCATTCTTACGTTGGCGGCAAACACAAAGACTGTCACGAAGTTGGAATAACTTCAGTGCGTGAGGACCTACCTTCATCTGCAACACAGCAAGATGTGATGGATGCAATCGCTCGTCTTAACGCTGAACCAGCTTGCACTGGATACATCGTTCAACTTCCGTTACCAAAGGGCTTAGATTCAAATGCCGCGCTGGAAGCCGTTGATCCACGTAAGGATGCTGATGGTCTACATCCGACAAACCTTGGTCGCTTGGTTCTAGGTGAGCCCGCACCGCTTCCCTGCACACCCCGCGGAATTGTTGAACTACTTCGCGCTTATGACGTAAATATTGACGGCGCAGAAGTTTGTATCGTGGGTCGCGGCGTAACCGTTGGTCGCCCACTTGGACTACTACTGACGCGCCGAAGTGAAAATGCAACTGTAACGCTGTGTCATACCGGAACTAAAAACCTGGCCGATCACATAAAGCGTGCCGACATTGTGGTGGCTGCTGCCGGAGTCCCTCACTTCATTAAGCCAGAAATGATCAAACCCGGTGCTGCGCTACTAGATGTTGGCATTACTCGAACTGACGCAGGATTACTTGGCGACTTGGATCCAGCTTGCGCGCAAGTTGCTGGGTGGATCGCTCCAATGCCGGGTGGAACTGGCCCAATGACTCGTGCCATGTTGCTCGCAAACGTGGTCGATACTGCAGAAGGAAATCTCTAATGGCAATCAAAGAATATGACTACTTGGTAGTCGGCGGCGGTTCTGCTGGATCAGTTCTAGGTAATCGACTTTCCGAGAATCCAGACAATGAAGTTTTGGTTCTCGAAGCCGGACGCAAAGACTCATGGTGGGATGTTTACATCCAAATGCCAGCTGCACTAACTTTTCCAATTGGAAATAAGTTCTATGACTGGATGTATGAAACAGATCCAGAACCACACATGAACGGTCGCAAGGTTTATCAAGGACGAGGAAAAATTCTTGGTGGATCTGGCTCGATCAATGGCATGATTTTTCAGCGCGGCAATCCTTTGGACTACGAACGCTGGGCTGCCGATAAAGGTATGGAGAACTGGGACTTTGCTCACTGCCTTCCATATTTTAAGAAAATGGAAAACGCTACTGGTGTGCCAAATGACAATAAGTATCGCGGTCATTCTGGACCTTTGTATTTAGAAAAAGGTCCTGCAAAGAACCCGCTGTTTAAGGCATTCTTTGATGCGGCGGTTTCTGCTGGGTTCAAGCGAACTGAAGATGTTAACGGCTACAGTCAAGAAGGCTTTGGGCCGTTCGACAAGAATGTAAAGAATGGCCGTCGCTGGTCTTCGTCAACTGCATACTTGCATCCAGTAATGAATCGTAAGAATCTAACAATTCAAACTCGACATCAAGTACATCGGGTAATTTTTGAAGGAGATAAAGCGGTTGGAGTTGTTGCCCAACGTGGCAAGACAATAACTGAGTATCGCGCCAAGAATGTTGTTCTTTCTGGCGGGGCAATTAATACCCCTCAGGTACTTCAGCTTTCAGGCATCGGTCCAGCAGAGCTGTTGAAGAAGCATGGCATTGCAGTAGTTAAAGATCTGCCTGGTGTTGGACAAAATTTGCAGGATCACCTTGAGGTCTACATTCAGCACGCATGCAAGCAACCAATCACCATGAATCCAAATCTAAAACTTTGGAAGCGACCATTTATTGGCGCAGCTTGGTTATTTGCACGCAAAGGGCCAGGTTCGACCAACCACTTCGAAGGCGGTGGGTTCGCTTGCTCAAATGACACGGTCAAATACCCAAACTTGATGTATCACTTCTTGCCAATTGCAGTTCGTTATGACGGTACTGGCATTGAACAGGGTCATGGTTATCAAGTTCACGTCGGACCAATGTATTCCGACGCACGTGGTCGAGTCGAAATCAAGAGTGCTGATCCAATGGCTAAACCATCGATTCTGTTCAACTATCTTTCGACCGATCAAGATCGTCGGGAATGGGTTGAAGCGATTCAAGTGACCAGAAATATTTTGGCACAGGAACCGTTTGATCAATACAGCGATGGTGAACTGTCCCCAGGTCCAGAAGTGCAAACACCAGAACAAATTCTGGAATGGGTTGCCAAAGATGCCGAGACTGCCTATCACCCATCCTGTACGGCAAAAATGGGCACTGACGAGATGAGCGTTGTAGATCCGAACACTATGAAGGTTCATGGTGTTGAAGGTTTGTTCGTGGTCGATGCCTCGGTATTCCCTTATGTAACTAATGCCAATCTTTACGCTCCAACCATGATGGTTGCCGAGCGCGCCGCAGACCTAATTCAGGAAAAGCCAACTTTGGCCCCGGAATACGTTGAATGGCACAAGCGAAGCGTTTAAGGATTTCACCTCAGTAGTCGCCTTGGGTGTTAAGGGATGACTACTGAGGTTTTTTCTTTGGTATTAATAATTACAAGACCGATAAGGATTAATACCGATCCAATAATCTGCCAGACGTTTATTGCCTCACCGAGCACAATAATGCCCAGCATGATTGCTACAAACAGAATTACGTAAGTAGTATCGCTTGCTACTCCGGCACCAGATTGCTTGATCAAAGTTTGAATCATGATGTAAGTAATGCCAGTTCCGACTACACCCAAAATCAACATTGAAATCAAAGAGATGGTTGAAGCATCAGTTGTAAGCGTCACAAACCACGGCAGAATCAAAGTGAAATGAATCGATGCGCAAAGCATTTGCCCAGCAGCAATCGAAGTCGGAGTCTCTTTAACACTGGCAAAGTTTCGCCTGGCATACACAAGTCCTGCTGCATAGCTGGTGGTTCCGATCATGATTGCTCCGGTACCTATTGCATCAAAATCTCCCAGGCCTGACCAAGGGTGAGCAATGAACAATGCACCTAAGAAACCCATGCTCAAACCAGTTACTCGACGCCAAGTCGGATTTTCCTCTGGGATAAACACAAGTACAAAACCAAGCGTCACCAACGGAACTAAGGCATTCCAAATACTTACTTGCACTGTAGTAATTCGACTAACTGCCGTAGCCATACCAACAAACGAAACGGTGTTAAACAGTATTGCTGCAATGTTTAACTTGATCCAGATTTCTTTTCCCCGTGGATAACGATCTTTAGTTACTAGGAGGACAATCGCCAATGTTGCTGCAGCCAGCACGGTTCTTCCCCAAGCCACTTCAAGGGCAGAAAATGACTGTAAGGCAAAGTGCGCCCACATATAATTGCCACCAAAGAGCACTGAGACTGTTATGAAGAGTGCAGTGTGTGACTTTGTTGGCGCTGTCGGAGTTGTCATCGATTATCTAGCGCTAGCGAAGCAAGAGCTGCATTTACTATTGCGCCAGATGACAAGTCATTGATGTTGTAAAGATCTTTTACGGTTCCGGATTGGCCAAACGAATCCACACCAAGGGATACGCAAGGAACTCCGATCGCAGACCCCATCCAAGCCATTGCATGACTAGATGCATCCTGAATCGTCACGATTGGTGCGCGGTCCCCGATTACTGACCAAAGTGGGCCAGGCAAACTCGGCGCAGATGCCGTGCGAACCGCTTGGCGTAGGGTGCGCTGCCATGAGCCATACCAACGATCGGCACTTGTCACATCAATAACGTGGGCAGCAACACCTTCGCTACAAAGTTCATGTGCTGCTGCCAAAACTTCAGGCATTACTGCACCCGATGCAACTAAGTGAACCATTGGAACCCGTTCAGCGTCGTCGGCTCCGCGAAGTTCAGGGAACTGTTCGAAAGCATCAAAGAGTCGGTAGCCACCACTTAGAACTTGGCGACGAAGTACTGCATCTCCAATACGTTTCCGAGCTGCTTCAAATGGTGCTTGATCAAGGGGGCGCGTAGTTAATCGGAAGTAGAATGCGCCATCGTCATAAGGTGCTGCTGTCTTTAATTCCGATGGACCAGCAGCTACTCGAGTGATTGCATCTGCAAGCATCCAACTTAGCGCGGTTCCGTAAGTTGGTTCAATAAAAGTTACGCCTGGTAGTTCCATACCAATGGATGCAGTGATCGTTGATTGATGCGCGCCACCTTCTGGTGCCAAGGTAACGCCACTTGGTGTGCCAGCAATAATAAATCGCGCTGCAGAGTAGGTGCCATAAATAAATGCATCTAGGCCACGACAGACGAATGGGTCATAAACCGTTCCAATTGGAATCAGCGGTTGATCGGATAAGTCCCAAGAAAGTCCGAGCTGACCCAACAATAGGAAAAGATTCATCTCGCTGATGCCAAGTTCGATATGTTGTCCAGTTGGACCTTCTGCCCACTTCAGCATTGGGTCTTCATTCCAGGCGCGCCGCACATCTGGGGAATAGATGCCATTGCGATTAATGAAGCCAGCTAAGTTCGTAGAAGTTGCTACATCGGGAGCGGTAGTAACCAGGTACTTATTGATTTCTTCAATTCTAGATAGATCAACAAGTACTCGACCAAAAGCTTCTTGCGTGCTTAATGGCTTCGTGCCCGTGGCAATTTCTGGCGCAGGAATATTTAGTTCTACGCCTTTTGAAGTTGGCGGGCGATGCAAGTCATGTCGGCGTTGGGCGGCAAGAACTCCGGCTGGACTTTGCGGATCAAAATCTGACCATTCTGTTTGAGCAGTAAGTCCAAGTTCGCTGCGGAAGTTATCAATTTGGTCGCCGCTGAGAAGTGCTGAATGGTTTCTTGGGTTGCCCGCCATCGGCAAGCCCCAACCTTTAATTGTGTAGGCAAAAACTACGCTCGGACGGTCGGTCACGCTATCGCAAACCGCAAATGCATCGCGAAGGCTATCTAAGTTGTGTCCACCTAAATCAGTAACTAACTCGTATAGTTCCTCGTCATTAAGTTCGGCAACAGACTTTTCCACTTCAGTTGGAGCGCCCTCAAGGAATCGAGTTCGCAATTCTTTACCCCTGAATCCAAATAAGGATTGGTACTGCTCATTTGCCATCGCATCAATCCAGGCCTCAAGGTCCTTGCCAAATGGTTGAGCGAATTTGGCTTGTAGCTTCTTGCCATACTTAACTTCAATTACATGCCAACCTGCAGCTTCAAATTGCGCCCGCCATTGCATGATTCGAATTCCAGGTATAACTCGATCAAGTGACTGTCGATTAAAGTCAACAACCCACATGACATTTCCAAGTTCAGTTGTGGCTGGATCTGCTACAGCTTCCCAAACATTTCCTTCATCAAGTTCGGCGTCGCCAATCAAAGCGATAAAGCGAGAATGTGGGCGCTCACCGAAATGTGAATCCACGTAACGTCGGGTAGCTGCAGCAAAAAGCGGAGCCGCTGCACCTAAGCCAACTGAACCCGTTGAAAAATCTGGTGCATCTGGATCTTTAGTTCGAGAGGGGTAAGACTGCAGTCCCCCAAATTCTCGTAAGCGCTTCAAATAACTTTCATCAAGATTTCCAAGTAAGTACTGAATTGCGTGAAAAACCGGAGATGCGTGCGGTTTCACACTTACTCGATCTGGGCCATCTAAATGATCAAAATAAAGTGCTGTCATTATCGAAGTAAGCGAAGCACTCGATGCTTGATGGCCACCGACTTTAACGTCGTCCTTCAACTCACGCTCGCGGTTTGCGAAGTCCACCATTCGAACAGCAAGCCATAAAACTCGTCGCTGGATCTCATCTAAAAGATCTGTATCAACGCGCTGCTTACTCATGCCATTTCCTTTACCTGAGCTGGTTTGGTATCAAACATTTTTAGCGAAACCGCTGCCATAACTGAGCATATCGCCATAACCGTCCAGGCCGCCTGCCAACTGAAAGATTCAACGATCTGGGACATGATGATGGGCGAAAGTCCACCAGCGGCAAAAATAAAACTATGCAGCACGCCTTGGGTAAATCCAACTCGTTCCGATGGCACCGCTACTACTGCTGTTGTGAACAGTAAGCCGTTCCATCCCATAGCCGAAATTCCGGCAAGGA
This sequence comes from uncultured Actinomycetes bacterium, assembly GCA_903925705.1. Classification (GTDB taxonomy): domain Bacteria; phylum Actinomycetota; class Actinomycetes; order S36-B12; family UBA5976; genus UBA5976. The sequence goes on from CAIYGJ010000208.1 coordinate 6,785, forward strand.
AAAGTAGCGGAACGACAATTGCGTACTGCTCGAGCACGGCACAGAGTAGAAGCAAAGTTGCGCCAAGTAGTGCAATTACTATCTGGAACTGAACTCGCCGAGTCGGATAGCGATCACTAATCACGCCCAAA
>CAIYGJ010000209.1 GCA_903925705.1 uncultured Actinomycetes bacterium
AATTCTGCCGGTGCAACCTTCTTCTTCCAGTCCAGCCAGTACTTCTGAGATAGCGTCAGCAAGACTTAGTCCAGAGAGTGTTACCCATATGTCTTTGCCAGTTGCCGGCGATACTCCAATAACAACATCGCGGGGATCGTAACTTGTCTCAGCAGCACCTGCTGCAAAAATGTTTTTGTTCGCGAAGGCTTGTTGCTCAGCTAGCAAGTCTGAAACTGAACGTTGCTGGCGAATTGTGTCGATTTCCGTTTGCCGTGCGCTGCTTGGTTGGTATCCAGTTCCCGGTCCTGAATATTCATTTGGATCAGTGACCAGCGATAGAACATTCATTTGCTCATCAAAAATTGCTGAGGTTTGTAAATAGTCACCAGCCACACGAGCTTTAAGCATGTCAAGACATCTTTGGGCTTCTAGATCAAAGCCATTTTCCGCAAGGGCTGCAATTACGTCTAGCATCGTGACGTTAGTTTCCATGATTGTGCGAGCGGCAGTTAATGGAAGCATTAAGTCACCAGATGAGATGTCTTTTGATCCGGCAGCGTCGATGGCTTCTTCGGCCCACTCTTGAGAGAAGTCACCGAGTCCAAGCCAGGAATAAACCGCAGTAACAGCTTCAGTGGCTCGGCGCCTAAGTCTTTCAACTTCTACTTCGTCCGCAGTTCGAAGCCCACCATCAACACCCCAGTCACGTTGCATAGCTAAGAAATCATCGATGTCCTCTGAGTTCCACTGACTAGGACCAAACATATTGTCGTAGCGCTGAATCGAACCAAAGCCACTATTTATGAAGTCAGAGCCACCAATAAAGATTGGATGTGTGCGAGAAGTTCGCCTAACATCCGATTCACTCATTAAGGCATCGTTTCCAGTGCAGGCTTCTAAATTGCGCAGCATAACCATTACGTTTTCTGCCATCAAAGACCTAACGCCACCTGGCACTGCGCCAGCTACTGCAGCAGAATCAATGCCACCGTTTTGTACACCTTGCGCGCCAATTGCTCGAGCGAGTGCAACACAGCGAGCCTCGAGATAAAACATGCTGCACTTTTCAGCGCCACCCATGAGTGCTTCAGATCCGCCACCGGAAGTTACGCGCATCTTTATGCCGCGACTTGCGTAAGCGCTAGTTAAAAAGGCTTTTGACCAAGGAGTGTCATCACCATCAATAAAGATTTGCTCTGTTCCATAAAGCGAAACCGTTTCAGCATAGGAAACCAATCCACGCATACCTAATGCCAACTCTGCTGACTCTTCGACAGAGCACTGCACCAGAACGCCAGGTGACCCAACTGCTGCACCAATTGAAACTGCTACAGCATTTGATGGTGCATCTGCTGCCACTGGGACCGTAGTCTCAAGTTCGCGAAAACCAAAAGCAGCAGCCGTTGCTGCATCCGCAGCAAGCAAAAGTGGATCGTCAGATCTATTGGTTACATGCGCTTGATTACTTGGGGTTCGTCGAGCCCGCATTTTTGTCATTGCGATTACAAGTTCTGCAGCACTTAACAAGGAAAGTACTGCTGCCAATTTCGCAGGTGTCATGCCGGCGGAAAGTCGCACAATGTCAGCGCGGGAATGATTTGGATCTACAAGTCTTCGAGCAAAGTCAATGTCTGCAATGGCCATTGCTTCTTGAGCAACATTGAGATCTAAACCATGGCGAGCAATGAATTCATCTATTGAATCAAAATCGGATTCACTTCGGCCATCCATTTCGACAATTCGGTTATCGCGAATTGTTAACGAGGGTTTGGGATCGTTCAATCCGTTAAATGCAACTAAGCCAAGTTCTGGTGCCGGCGTAGCAAAGCCATCTAAATTGACCCGCTGTTCATTCATGAACCGAAAGCGGCCAATCGGTTCTTTGTTTGTCATGCGTTACAAGCTCGCTTAAAGATTTCAATTCCAGCTTCAGCACAAATCTGGTCCTCTTCCCAAGAGCCACCACTTACGCCAATTGCTCCGACTACTCGATCGCCATCCCAGCACGGAATGCCACCAGCGAACGCGATGTAACGACCGTTTCCATTTGCGCTCATGCCAGGCAAATCACCATCTGGAGTAACTCGACTTCGCAAGTCACCCGTATCAATTCGATTCGTTACGGATGTATATGCCTTATCAACTGCCAAATTCGGTCCGGCTAATTCCGCACCATCCATTCTTTGGAAGCTAAGCAAGTTAGCGCCTGCATCAAGTACTGCAATTGACATCGGAGCATTGATTTCAATTGCCTTAGCCTTTGCAGCGTTGGTCATTTCGATAGCTAGCGCTAAATCGATTTCCATGCGTTCTACCCTTGGCATTAGTTGCCTTTCTTATACGTTTGCCACTGCGCTGCTTTGGCTCGCATTTTGTGATGCATTCCTTGCATTACGTTCACACTACCTAAGTATTCCTTGGCGACTTTAGCAACCATCGTGTAGTTGGTATCAACCACATTTGCCACTGGAGTCAAAGCGGTTTG
>CAIYGJ010000210.1 GCA_903925705.1 uncultured Actinomycetes bacterium
AAACCAGTTCTGAAATCCGATTTCGATAGGCACTTGCGCCACCGTTAGCTGTTGGGCTTATTCCAACTTCCTCGGTAAACATTGCTACGCAGGCTGGAAGTAGTTCTTCTAAATCTGAAAGATTTGAATACCTAACCTCATGATCTATCTCTTTGTTTGAATTATTTCGAATTGCCATCACCGGCTGACTAGCGCGTACTTCTCTTGCGGGCCCCCAGTTATCTGAAATTTTGCTCCAGAGATCTAGAACTTCTTCGGCCGGACCAACTATTGATGAACTACGCCTACCGGTTCTATTAAGTGCTGCAGCAAACTCTTGGCGAGCAATTAATGAGGTATTTACCGGGACAATGTTGGCACCAGTCATTAAAAGTGACTTAAGTCTTCCGTCATCAAAATATCCAAGAAGATCTGGGTAACTTGGGCGGAATCTACTTTGCTTACTTTGTTCTATTCGCGCTGCTAAAAAGCAGTGTCTCACCGGATCTAGATCAATCAGTACCTTGACTTGATCGATTGAATGCACATCAAGTGCACGGATTTCGTGTGCCATAGCAAACTTGAATCAAGAAACGGAAACGATTGGTGCGCCTTCGGAATCCATGCTCTCGGCTAGTTTCATCGCTTCTTCGATCAGCGTTTCTACAATCTGTGCCTCAGGCACAGTTTTGATAACTTCGCCCTTAACAAAAATTTGTCCTTTACCGTTTCCACTGGCAACGCCAAGATCAGCCTCGCGGGCTTCGCCAGGTCCGTTAACAACGCAACCCATAACAGCAACGCGTAACGGAACTTCAAGTCCTTCTAGACCTGCGGTAACTTGCTCAGCCAATGTGTAAACATCAACTTGGGCTCGTCCACACGATGGGCAACTAACAATTTCAAGTCCGCGTTGTTTTAAGTTAAGTGATTCTAAAATTTGGTTTGCAACTTTTACCTCTTCAACAGGAGGCGCCGAAAGTGAGACTCGAATGGTGTCACCAATGCCTTCGCTAAGTAATGCGCCAAAAGCAACGGCAGACTTAATAGTTCCTTGGAATAAAGGTCCGGCTTCAGTAACTCCAAGATGTAGCGGGTAATCCGATTGTGCAGCAAGTAAGCGATAGGCCTGAACCATAACAACGGGATCATGATGTTTTACGGAAATTTTGATATCACCGAATCCATGTTCTTCGAACAGTGAGGCTTCCCAAAGTGCAGATTCGACTAAAGCTTCTGGCGTTGCTTTGCCATATTTTTCTAGCAATCGCTTATCGAGGGAGCCCGCATTGACGCCGATTCGAATCGGAATTCCAGCATCACCTGCGGCCTTAGCTATTTCTTTAACTTTGTCATCGAATTGCTTGATGTTGCCCGGGTTAACTCGAACACCCGCGACACCTGCATTAATCGCAGCAAAAACATACTTTGGTTGGAAGTGGATATCAGCAATCACTGGAATGCTTGATTTTTTTGCAATCTGCGGCAATGCGTCGGCATCATCTTGGCTGGGAACGGCCACGCGAACTATTTGGCAGCCGGATGTGGTCAATTCTGCAATCTGCTGAAGTGTGCTGTTTACATCCGCAGTAAGAGTTGTAGCCATTGACTGGATACTGATTGGGGCATCTCCACCAACCAAAATTGGATGTGTGTCGTGCCGAAGTGTGATCTGACGACTCTTTCGACGTGGGGCTAAAACTGGTGGCGGTAGTGCCGGTAGGCCAAGATCAATCGTCATGTTTCCCATTATCCGCCACTTTCAGAACATTTGCCTTACCAGGGTGACTCCAAGTTCTTTTGGCTAGAAAGTCATCGGCTTAATGATGTCGGCCAGAATGACGATCGCTGACATAGCAAGCAAAACTAGAGACATTGCATAAGCCACTGGCAGCATTTTTGCAGTATCGACTGGGCCTGGCAACGGCTTACGACGAATGCGGGCAATCTGCCTTCGAGTGCCCTCATAAAGTGCTCCGGCTATGTGCCCACCATCTAATGGCAACACGGGCACCATGTTGAAGACAAATAGGAAAAGATTTACCGACGCCAACAATGTAATGAGATCTCCGGCTTTGTAAATGGCTGGAATCGCTTCACTACTAGTTATTTGGCCACTGATCCTTCCGATTCCGACCACACTTACCGGACCCTGCGGATCTCTCGGTGCGTCAGTAAAAAGTTCCCCTGCAAGCCCAAAAACGCGCGCCGGAAATTCAAGTAACGCACCAATGCTCGTTGCGGTGATGGATGCCATGAAGCCAGGAACTTCAGATATGGGAGCTTGAACCAAATCAAAACTTGGCGAAACTCCCAAGAAGCCTCGAGTAGTAAATTCGCCAGTTGCAACACCGGCATCTGTGAATACTTCGGATTTAAGCGCGGCGACTTCAATCGACTTAGTTAATGTTTCGCCAGCTGAAGTTGAATACGTGACTTCAACAACTTTCCCGCCTTGATCGCCAAGTGCAGCTCCAAGGTCGCCCCAAGTAGCGATCTGCGCACCATTAATCGCAAGCAACTTATCCCCTCGCGCCAATCCAATTTCTGCTGCTGGTGTGCTAGCGCCACCGTCACATATACCGCTTGTAGACGCAATGCCGTTTGGATTGGCACTAGTGGGAACGCAGGCTACAACCTCGCTAACAGTGGTTGTTACCTCTGGGCGACCAATCACGCTGAGTGAAATAGTGAACAGGATTGTTGCTATTACCAAATTCATGAATGGTCCACCGAACATTACTGTCAGCTTTTTTGGAACACTCAAGCGATAAAACGTACGTGGTTCGTCTTCGGGTGCAATTTCTGAAAGAACTTCCTCACGCGCAGACTCAATCATCAATCCCATTCGCCGAAGGTGCTCGCGATCCTGAACTCCCTTTGGATTAGGCGGGAACATTCCAATCATTCGTATATAGCCACCAAGTGGAATTGCTTTAATTCCATATTCGGTTTCGCCTTTTTTGCGGGACCAAAGTGTTGGACCAAAACCAACCATGTACTGCGGGACTTTCACGCCGAATTTCTTAGCCGGGGTCATGTGGCCCAACTCATGCAACGCGATTGATGCAAGTAAGCCAAATGCAAAGATAAAAATTCCGAGCGCGGTCAGCATCTGGTTGTCCTATTTCTTGCGATCAAGTAATTCACGACCATGTTGTTGTGCCCAATCTGCAGCCTTTAAAACTTCTTCTATTGTCAGGTCATGGTCTGACACAAAATTGGTTGTTAGATGAACTTGTAGGACTTCCGAGACAAATTCCACGATTCCCAGAAACGACAGCTCACCAGCGAGAAATGCTGCCACCGCGACTTCATTTGCTCCATTAAGAACGGCAGGTGCTGTCCCCGCCTTGGCCCCCGCAAACTTTGCAAGTTCTACTGCAGTAAATATTTCTGTGTCGAGCGGCTCAAAAGTCCAGGAAGTCGCCAGGGACCAATCGCAACCAGTCGCTAATCCCGTTATTCGAGTTGGCCAACCCAGGCTAAGTGCGATGGGCAGACGCATGTCTGGCGGACTCGCCTGCGCGATTGTTGAGCCATCAATAAATTCGACCATGGAATGAACGACTGACTGTGGGTGAACTACAACATCAATATTTTCAAAAGCGATGTCAAATAACAGGTGGGCTTCAATAACTTCTAAGCCTTTATTCATCATGGTGGCTGAATTAACAGTCACAACAGGACCCATTGACCAGGTCGGGTGATTTAAAGCCTGCGCTGGCGTGACCTTCTCGAGTTGATCTCGCTTCATGGATCTAAATGGTCCACCACTTGCGGTTAGAACTAAGCGCTTAACTTCGCTTAACTGGCCGGACCTTAAACATTGCGCAATTGCAGAATGTTCACTATCAACTGGAACAATTTGTCCAGGCTTTGCCAGTTTGGTTACTGCTCGGCCACCTATTACTAACGACTCTTTATTTGCCAGTGCTAAAACTGAACCGGCAGATAACGCCGCGACCGTTGGAAGCAAACCAACTGCACCAGTTATTCCATTGACCACCACATCAGCTGAAATTCCAGCAAGTTCAGTTGCCGCTTGTGGTCCAATTAGCATTTTTGGAAGTGTGAAATTGCCCTCGGAGTATCCAGCTTT
>CAIYGJ010000211.1 GCA_903925705.1 uncultured Actinomycetes bacterium
GGATGTCCTTAGGCAGGCAACCGCCGCCAAATCCAATTCCAGCGTTTAAGAAACGTCGTCCGATTCTGGTGTCATGCCCAATTGCATCTGCCAACGTACCAACGTCGGCACCAACTTCATCAGCCAAGTAAGCAAAAGCATTGATAAATGAAATCTTTGTTGCCAAGAAAGCATTTGCTGCGACTTTAACTAATTCTGCGGTCGCATAATCAGTAACGACTAGCGGAGTATTGCCCTCAAGGGCAGTGGCATAAATGTCTGTAAGTACTGCGACGTCTGCCTCGTTTTGGATTCCTAAAACAATGCGATCGGGATGCAGAGTGTCTTCAACAGCAAAACCCTCGCGCAGGAATTCTGGATTCCAAACTAAATGAACATCTTGTCCAGCCGGTGAATTGGCAACCAAATATTCAGAAATCCACTTTGCGGTTCCAACCGGAACCGTTGATTTGCCAACAATCAAACACGGTTTATTTAACAGTGGAGCTAAGGAACGAACTGCAGATTGAATCTGGGAAAGATCTGCAGCCGGTGACTCAGGAGATTGCGGCGTTCCAACACACAGGAAGTGCACGTCGGCTTCGGATGCTACATCCTCCCAGCTTGTTGTGAAATGGATTTTCCCACCGGCTAAGGATTCTTGAAGAAGTTCAGGTAAGCCTGGTTCATGAAATGGGACGGTTCCGGCTGCCAAAGATGTGACTTTGTTTTCATCAACATCCAGGGCGACAACGTTATGCCCCAAGCTAGCCATGCAAGCGGCGTGAGTAACGCCGAGATATCCGGTCCCGATTACAGAGATACGCGCCATGAAATCAGTTTAGTTAACCGATAGCGTTATCTTGTGATGCAGTGGCCAGATGTAGCGGTAGTGATGCCGGTTCTTAACGAAGAGAACTATTTGGAAGCCTCAGTACTGGCGATTTTGTCGCAGGATTATGCCGGCCAAATTCAAGTGGTTTTAGCGCTTGGGCCATCTACAGACAAAACAAATGAAGTTGCAGGCCGCATTTGTGCCGGGGATTCGCGCGTGAGTTCAGTGCAAAATCCAACGGGTCGCACACCCGAAGGTTTGAATGCAGCGTTAGCCACCACGACTCAAGAGATCGTTGTCAGAGTGGATGCGCACAGTGAACTTTCTGATGGCTACATTCGCTTGGCAGTTGAAACACTGCAGCGAACCGGCGCCGATAATGTTGGCGGCATCATGGGCGCACGTGGTGTTACCAGCTTCGAAAAAGCGGTGGCTGCTGCGATGACTTCTCCTCTGGGCGTTGGCTCAGCTTCGTTTCATACGGGTGGCAGTGAGGGACCAACTGAAACGGTTTACCTAGGTGTCTTTAAGCGAAGTGCACTTGATCGAGTTGGTGGTTACGACCCAGCATTCACTCGTGCTCAAGATTGGGAAATGAATCACCGAATCCGCGAGACAGGTGGCACGGTCTGGTTTAACCCAGAACTATTTGTCACTTATCGACCGCGCCCCTCGGTGCGTAAATTAGCAAGACAGTATTTTGAATATGGATCTTGGCGTCATGAAGTTATGCGTCGTCATCCAGAAACGCGAACCCGCAGGTCGGCCCTTCGGTACTACGCACCACCAGTTGCGGTTATCGGTGTTATCGGAGGCACCATGGCTGCATCTGTAGGAAGCTTTCTTCAAATATTTCCACTTGCCTTTTGGGGATTCTTGGCGCCTTTCAGTTACGTTCTACTGACTTTAATTTCATCATTGAGTCTGGCTAAGCGAGCACGCAGTGGCGCACTTTGGCTACCAATAGTTTTAGCAACTATGCAAATGTCGTGGGGCGTTGGCTTCATAACAAGTCGCTCAAAATCAAGTTAAAGAATTTAAGAGTCTAGAGTTTATTTCTTAACGCGATTGTTTCCTTTTGTGCAAGTGGCTGCAGCCGCAGTGCCTTCGGTTGAAGTGCTGGATGCCGATGGTGTTGCTGAAGCCGAAGGAGCAACCACCGGAACACTTGGGGTTGATGTTGAATTAGCGGGAGTTGACGAAGGACTTGGAGTAACAAGCGGCCACGGCTGATCCATTCGAATTGCGGTCCATAACTCGTCTGCTTCGGAGGTCCAGCCAACATTGCCCTTGCCGACCATTTCGTAAGGCGTAGTTACAAAGTTGATTTTGCTTGGCTTTAGGGATCCAAGGGAAAGCGCAAAGTCTTGTAGTGCTGCAATTGATGCAAATTCGCTATTTGTTGTAATTGAAGAAGTAACAGCGCTTAATACTCGGTAAATCATTCCAGGATTTGTCAGTAATCCCTTATCAGTCATGCCGCGGATCATAGATCCAATAAATTCTTGTTGTCGAGTAATGCGACTAAGGTCACTACCGTCACCTAGTGATTCACGAGCACGAACGAATGCCAAAGCTTGCTCACCAGAAATTGTGCTGTATCCAGCTGGTAGATCTAAGCCAGACCCACCTTGTCCAGGTATGACTGGATCGTAGGCTGGCGAAGTTAAACAAACTTCAACTCCACCAATTGCATCGACAACTTTTTTGAAGGCTTCAAAATCAACGACAACAAAATTGTTGATTCTAACTTTGGTCAGTTTTTCTACAGACTTAACTGCGCAAACTGGACCGCCAATTGAAAACGCGGCATTGAACTTTGTTTTATACGGAAGAGAATTCTCACCGTTTAACATTTTGCAGCCGGCTATTTCAACAAAGCTGTCACGAGGAATTGAAACAACTGTTGCCGCTTCACGCCCTTGATACACATGCACTAACAAAGTGGTATCTGAACGCGCGCCATCAACATTTCCGTATGATCCGTTAGTTCCAGCTCTGGAATCTGAACCCATAATCAAGATGTTTGTTGCGCTGGTGTCCGTCTGGACAACAGTGGCAGGGCGGTCTTGAATATTTAAGTCACTAGTGTCCAAAGCGACAATGTTTTTCCCGAGCCCATTGATCGCATAAACTGCGCCGCCACCAAGTGAGGTGGCAATCAGGATGAGAATAGATACGCCTGCAGTGACTTTACGTAACCAAGGATGAGTCGGAGATTTCATGTCAGGCGCCCGATGTTTACCCACTACCTGACACCTCCTAGGACTTATTCGGCACCTGTGTTAATGAGATGCGGTGCCTGATTCAGGCACCATACGATCGTACGTCATCTTTTAGGGCTGAAAATTTGGCTTATTTTGAGGAATTTCGGGGGAAAATGTGGCAGACGCAACTCATTTCGCATGTGACAGATGGGGCTAATGTGATCGGTTCTCTGGGAGACTAAAGACATGCTTCCCCGCAAAAAATACCTCCGTGCGCTGTGCCTGTTGCTGGCCGCCGGTTTCGGGGCGAGCACAATCGTTTCAGCTCCAGCCCAGGCAGTTACTCGTTACACACCGCCGGTAACGGTGCAAGAAATTACTCCTAAATTTGTAACTAAGTCCAGTTCCACTCTCATCAAGTCTGTGCAAATCGTGGCGCCGACAGTTACTAAACCTTTTTCAGTTGTTGGCTTAACTTGGCAAGGGACCTTGCCAGAAGGCACGATCTTTAAAGTCAGAGTTCGCGAGACGGGCAAGTGGTCTAGCTGGAATGAACTGCACTTCAGCGATGATCACGGAGTTGATTCCAAAAGTTTGGAAGCAAGCGGAACTCGAAACGGAACTGATCCGTTTATGACCGCTGTCGCCGATGCCATTGAAGTCTTCATGACTAATAAATCCGGATTAGCGCCAAGTGACTTAAAAGTAGATTTAATTGGCTCGCAAGAGACTAAACAAGATCGCGCATTGCTAACCAGTGTCCGCAAATTGGATGCAACGGCAAATCTAAGTTCTGCTGCAGTTACACCTGCTGGCGGTGTGGTGTTGCGTCCCAACATTGTTACGCGCGCGCAATGGGGAGCTGATGAAACTTGGCGAGATCCCGTTCCAAGAATGGGAACTGGGATAGTTGCAGGATTTGTTCATCACACAGCGTCAACAAACAATTATTCACCAGAACAAGCTCCCGCACAAATGCGCGCACTGTATGCGTATTACACAAAAAGCTTGAATTATGCAGACATGGCATACAACTTTCTTGTTGATCAATACGGAACCGTTTATGAAGGTCGCAATGCGTGCACTTTTGGTGACGTTAATCCTTGCGATGGGCCGTCGTTGCCAGTCATCGGAGCCCACACTGCTGGCCTGAATCCGAATACGTTTGCAATCTCAGCAATTGGTAACTACGACACTCAGGCACCGGTTAATCCAGCTGCGCTAGTGGAATCAATTGCATCTTTGATGGCTTGGAAAATAGCGCCTTACGGTTTAGATCCAAACGCTAACGCCTCGATGATTTCATCTGATACTTCTGGACTTTCTAAATACAGCAACGGTATGACTGCAATCACGCCTGTTATTTCCGGACATCGTGATGTTGGCAAGACAGCTTGCCCGGGTCGGTATTTATATCCGTATCTTCCGGCAATTCGAACACGTGCCACAGAGCTGCTACTTCCAGTGATTCGCGATGTTTCCGTTTCGCCGTTGAATCTAAACCAGACTTCTGCTGAAAATGTAAACGTTCAGGCCACCATCCCAGCAACAGCGAATTGGGCAGTTGAGGTAACTAACGAAGCAACTGGGCAGTTAATGAATTCAGTGTCCGGTGTTCAAGGTGCTACCGGAGCAATTCAATACTCTTGGAATCGAACAGATCAAGTTGGTAACGCAGTCCCTACCGGGCGATACGCCGTTTCGATCAAGGCATCAATTGGTGAAATTGTCCTTCCAACAAATGGACATGTCGTGACGCTTGCGCCAGCACCCATTGTCTCCAACAAGATTTCGTTTAAACGAGTTAGTCCAACAAAAACAAAAGTTGCTTGGAATGTGATCGCGTCAGAAGTCGCTCCTGTGTCAAAGAATCAATTTCGAATTTCTGGCGATCGCACCCGCACCTGGTCTAAATGGACCAATTCTGCTAATCCAGAATTTGTAACTTCGAAATGGCGACGAGGTCAGGTTTATTACGTTGAGTTTCGCAGCAGCAATGTGATGGGAACCTCAAACATAATTAGGAAAAAGTACGTGGTTTCTGGATACGCACCGCCTAAGCCAGTTGCGGTCTCGGTAATAACCTTCGCCCAGGTTTCACCAAGATCAATAAGTGCAACTTGGACAGGTGCCGTTAGTGATTATGAATCCGAAGGCTTTTATGTACGAACTTCTATCAATGGAAAAAAGTGGTCTGCGTGGTCTTTAACCAGTGCCAAGAATGCAAAGACAGCTATAAAGGTTGTAGCTGGAGACAGAGTTAGAGTGCAAGTGAAAGAGAAAAACTTTAGTGGCTTCTCTCCGGTCGTAACCGGACGATACACCGCGAATTAAATTATGGATTTTTTCACAGATTTAAAAAAAGCTGTTTCTGATTCTGGCCCAAAACCTGTTGTCACTTGGCTTGGTGACGCGGGCCGAATTGAGCTTTCGACTGTAACTTTTGCTAATGCCGTAAGTAAGGCAAGCAACTTTTTGATTGACGGACTTGAACTTGATGATGATAGTTCGATTGCCGTGGAACTAGGTAACCATTGGCAATCACCAGTTTGGTTTGGGGCTGTGTTGGCAACTGGCATAACCATCACTAATCAAAGCCCCACAATTACTTTTGGGACCGCTGCACGAGCTGCGGCTTGGACAGACTCGCCTGAAAGTTTTGTTTTGATTAGCCAAGACCCATTTGGAATGCCAGATAAAAATGCAGACACAAGATTCGTAAACGGCTCTGCTGAGGTTCGAAATTTTGGAGATTACTTTTCGCCAGCTTGGCCCATCTCACCCGAAGCACCCGTGATTCGATTTGCTGATAGAACGCTTACTTGGAACGAACTGAAAGATCTGGCTCATCAACTAGCAACTTCTCATGATCTACAATTAGGAAAAAGTTACGGATTTTGCGGTAGCTCAGATCCATTGAACTTGATCGCACTACAAGTTGTATTGCCAATTGCTTTTGGTTCTTCCGTTGTGCTGATTTCGCAAACCGATGCAGACTTTGATGCGATTAAGAAACAAGAAAAGCTCGATCAGATAGTGGAGCTCGGCTAAACCGAAGTTGCCGATAGTTAGGCTGGATACGTGTTGGAAGCAATTTTGCTAGTTGGTGGTCAGGGCACACGTTTGCGCCCTTTAACAATCTCAACTCCAAAGCCGATGCTTCCGGTTGCTGGGTATGCCTGCACCGAACATCAGATTGCGCTTGCTCGTCAGGCCGGAGTTAGTCGAATTGTCATGGGCACCTCGTATCGAGCCGAAGTTTTTGAAGAACATTTTGGCCATGGCGAAAATGTCGGCGTGGAATTGGTTTATGCAGTTGAAGATGAACCACTAGGCACGGGTGGCGCGATTCGAAATGCAGCCAAGTATCTAACCTGCGGTCCAAACGATCCAGTTGTTGTTTTCAATGGTGATGTATTAACGGGATTAGACATTGCTGGTCTAGTTCAAAAATGGCGTGATGCTGACGCTGATGTTGCGCTTTACCTAACGCGAGTCGAGGATCCGCGGGCTTATGGTTTGGTGCCAACTGATTCCAATGGTCGAGTTTTAGAGTTCTTAGAAAAACCAACCACACCCGAAGAGATAGTGACTGATCAAATCAATGCTGGTTGCTACATCTTTAAGCGTTCGGTGATCGATTCGATCCCAAGTGACCGACCAGTCTCAGTGGAACGTGAAACGTTCCCAGATTTGCTTGCCGCTGATCGGATGGTGATCGGTGTTGTTGACGATGGTTATTGGCTGGATCTTGGAACCCCACTTGCCTTTGCAAAAGGCTCAGCAGATCTAGTGCGTGGAATCGCCCCTTCACCATTACTAACTGGTCGTACTGGTGAAGCCTTAATTGAACCAACGGCAAAAGTCGATGCCAGTGCAACAGTAACTGGTGGAACTTACATCGGTCATAACGCAGTCGTTGGCGCCGGCGCCGTTATTGCTGGCAGCGTGATCTTTGCTGACGTTGAAGTTGGATCTGGCTCTAACATCACAAACTCGATTGTCAGCACGGCAGCAAAGATCGGGATTGGTTGCCAAATTGTTGACACGGTAATTGCAGAACGCGCAGTGATTAGCGATGGCAAAAATCTTGAACCAGGAACTTTAGTACTCCCAGACGAAACGCTTTAACTAACTTTCGGTTTCGCCTTTTTCGTCCATTTCGGCAAGGTATTGCTCAAAGCTTGCGGCTAGTTCGTCGCCGCTGACCATGCTGCCATCAGAACCTGCAGTCAACTCACGACGAGTTTCCATCATCGAGTCATGCTGTTGTTCAAGGGATGCAACAACTTCACGATTCTCATCGATGGACAGAATCTGCTTGTCGATGTCAGCATCCATTTCAGCAGCTGCAGTACGCAGGGTGTCGCGTGGCAAAACCAAACCAGTACTTAATGCGATCTGATCTAATAAAGCAAGCGCGGCCTTTGGATAGTCACCACCGGATAAGTAATGCGGAACGTGAGCCGCATAACCCATTGCTGGCAATTGTGCTTTTGTTGCTTCAAGTTCAATTAGCGCTGGCAGACTGCCTGGAATTTCAACCTGGCCAACCCAAGGCTGGTGAATTCCAATTAGTTCTGGATCAGAAGAGTGTGCAGTGATTTCAACGGGGCGAGTGTGTGGCGCAGGCCATGGAATTGCATGCATGCCTACGGTTAAGCGAACTCCGTATTCCCGGATCAATTCGATAACGCTGCGAACCACGCTTTGCCATCCAAGATCTGGCTCAACACCGTGAAGCAACAAGAAGGTTTGACCTTCGCCATCTGTTATTTCAGAAAGTGTGATGTGAGGTAGATCCATAGATTCGTAATGATCGGAATCAAAAATAGTTTTTGGGCGACGACCGCGGTAATCGTAAAGCGAATCAATGTGGAAGTAAGCAACCGGACGATTCTTCATACTTTCCAAGATGTGTGCCACGGCAAGGCGGCCACCGCCACCAGCATCCATGAATCCAGTCATACCGTGAATGAGGACAATTCCAGATTCCACGCCACCATCAATTTGGTCAGCAGGCGGTACGACAACTGTGTAGAGGTCGCGAGCTGGATACATTTTCACTCCTGTTGTTACTTGTCTTGCACTTCTATTGTCGCTCATTTGGAGACGATTGCACTCCAAGATCACCAAGGGCGTAATGCCTGAACCAGAACCTCGAGTTCTAGAAAAGCCTCAAAATCCGCTAGGATCGGGGAATTGCCGAAAGGCAAGGTAGGGCCTTTAGCTCAGTTGGTAGAGCAACGGACTTTTAATCCGTGGGTCGACGGTTCGAGCCCGTCAGGGCCCACATATCACTTTCGCTAGTTAGCGAACTGTGCGCTGCTCACTAATTGAGTTACCGCCATCAATCACGATTACTTGACCTGTGATGTAACTGGCTTCGCGGCTGGCAAGGAATCCAACTACTGCGGCAACTTCATCCGGTGTAGCAGAGCGCCCCATCGGAGTACTGCCACCCTCGTGACCTTCGCTAACACTTTGTGATGCGGTTTGAATCCAACCTGGGGCAACGGCATTTGCCGTCACGCCGTGCGTTGCTTCATCGACAGCAAGTGACTTGGTTAAGCCAACCATGCCAGCTTTGGTTGCGCCGTAGGCAACGTCATTGCGAATGGCCATAACTGGTCCGGTCAAACTCGACATCATGATTACTCGACCTGAGGATGATTCGCGCAAGTGGGGAAGTGAAAGTTTAGTTACATAGAATGCGGAGTTAAGATTTCGGGCAATCGAGTTATGCCAACCATCAATGCTCATTGATGCGCCGTCGCCAGCTTCGCCAACTTCTTGCATTGGCGCATTGACACTTGTCATGCCTGCGTTATTAACAACTATGTCTAGGCCACCAAGGAACGTTAAGGCATTTGAAACTACGGTTTCGGCTGCCGAGAATTCTGTTAAGTCGGCAACGCATCCAGCGACATTAAATCCTTCAGCTTGTAGTTCGGATACGCGATCGTTCAGGCGATCGCTGGCACCAGTGAGGTAAACGCTGGCACCCATCTGGCAAAGTAACTTTGCACTGGCATAGCCGATGCCAGTTGGCGAACCTGCGCCAGTGATTAATGCTTTGGATCCGGAAAGGTTAAATGGAGGTGTCATGGCACCATCGTGCCAGTGAATTGCACGTTGCGAGCATGAAATTCGGGCTAAATGTGATCAAGCACCTAGGGACCTGGTGTTTGAGAGTAATGGGAAATGGGACAATAGAGGCTTACCAAGGAGAAACGTTTCATGGCTAACAACAGTCCGGGTTATGCAATTACATTGCGCGTTGAGTTATCGCCTGAATCATCTTCCACAGCAAGCCTGGCCCAAGCTGTAATTGATACGGGTGCTGCGCTGACTGCTCTAGACGTTGTGGAATCCAGTCACGAACGCATGGTCGTTGACGTTACCTGTGACACTTCTGATCCGGATCACGCCGATCGAGTTACCGCTGCGATCGCTGCCATTGCAGGAGCCAATGTTCGCAAAGTTAGCGATCGTACATTCCTGCTGCACCTTGGTGGCAAGTTAGAAGTTAAGCCAAAAGTTCCACTTCGTACCCGTGATGATCTTTCTCGTGCCTACACACCTGGTGTGGCACGAATCTGTATGGCGATTTATGAAGAGCCAAGCGATGCCCGTCGACTAACAATCAAGCGCAATACCGTCGCAGTTGTTACTGACGGATCTGCGGTTCTCGGTCTTGGCAACATCGGGCCAGCTGCAGCGCTTCCCGTTATGGAAGGTAAAGCTGCGCTCTTTAAACAGTTTGCTGATGTGGATGCTTGGCCAGTTTGTCTTGATACTCAGGACGTTGATGAAATCGTTCGCACCGTTCAAATTTTGGCTCCGGTTTATGGTGGCATCAACCTGGAAGACATCTCGGCGCCTCGTTGTTTCGAAATTGAAGCGCGCCTCCGCGAACTTCTCGACATTCCGGTGTTCCATGACGACCAACATGGCACCGCAATTGTTGTTTTAGCAGCGCTAACTAATGCGTTGAAGATTGTAAAGA
>CAIYGJ010000212.1 GCA_903925705.1 uncultured Actinomycetes bacterium
AAATTCGCTCTGGACGCTAGTGACTGGATGGATTGCGTGACATTTGCCAGTTTCTTCAACAGTTGTTTCTGACAAACCGATGTAGCGGACTTTGCCGGACTCAACAAGGCCTGCCAGCGCTCCCCAAGTTTCTTCAATTGGGACTTCCGGATCAACACGATGTAGTTGATATAGATCTAGATAATCAGTGCCAAGCCTGCGCAGCGAATCTTCACAAGCCTGACGAACATAATCTGGCTTGCCATTCTTTCCATATGAAGTCATGTTGACTGGAGTGAGTCCGCATTTAGAGGCGATTATCGCTTGGTCGCGCAACCCATCTTTGACTAAGTATTCGCCCAGGATCTCTTCATTGGTCCATGGGCCATAAACATCTGCTGTATCAAATAGCGTGATGCCCAATTCAAGTGCGCGATGAATAGTTGCCCGGATTTCATCTTTGTCGGCGTCAGCGACGTTGTATCCCCAAGACATTGGCATGCAGCCAAGTCCTATGGCACTAACTTCTAGGTCGCGCAATTTTCTTGTTGGCATCAGATTTGTCATGCCGTAATTCTAGTCTTTTCCGCTTTGCCTAAATTATTGCGAACTAACTCTGCCTAGAAAACAAGGTCGTAACGACGAAATACTTCGTCCTTAACCCAGTTGCGGCCTTCATAAAGTGCCTGTGCTGGCAGGTTGTCGTTTGCTGTGCGCAAGAATACTCGGGTAGCTCCAGCGGCCTTAGCCGCTGCCTCAGCCACGTCCATCAATTCATTTGCGATTCCATTACCTCTAGCTGTTTCATCAACATACAGATCGTTTAGTAACCAGATGCTTGAAAGAGACACTGTGGAGAAAGTTGGATACAGCAAAGTAAACCCAACTGCTTCCCCACTTACTCGCGCTATGAAAACTACAGCCTCATCGTTACTGAGTCGTTGTTCCAGATAACTAAGAGTCTTGTCATTCTCGGGTTGTTTATAGAAAGCCCGATACTTCTCAACCAGAGCGTGCAGTTCTGGTAAATCGCTAACAGTAGCTCTAGATATCTCGCTCACAACTACTCGCTATCCCACATGCACAGGTGCATCGTTTGCACCCAAAGTGTCCTTGTTGGCATTGATCATGAAGACCCAAATTACTGCACCCAAGATCATAAAGCCTGCACTCCAAGTGAATGCAGCTGTGAAGCCTTCAGTCAGCCCTGTGGCTGTAGCTCCAGCATTTGCCGGATCCGTTGGATCGATCATGTTGTCAACGAAGTAGTTTGCTGTAGCAGTCACTGCAATTGTGTTCAAGAATGCGGTTCCAAGCGCACCACCGATTTGTTGGGCTGTGTTCAGAACCGCCGAAGCCACACCAGCATCTCGATTTCCCACACCAAATAACGCAGTTGCAGAAATCGGAACGAATACAAGTCCCATACCCAAACTTAAAATCATCAAAGCCGGCAAGATGTGAGCGACATAAGTGCTATTTGGCTCCAAGCGAGTCAAAAGCAGCATGCCTGCGGTTGCCATTAATAGTCCAATGAATGAGACGTAGCGTGGACCAAACTTTGGCAATGCCTGGGATGCAATTCCAGCACTGATTCCTACACCGACGGAGAACGGTAGGAACAACAAACCTGCCTTGAGTGGTGAGTACTGCAAAATCCCCTGGAAGAAATAAGCCAAGAAAAGGAACATGCCAAACAAACCAGCGCCAACGATAAATGATGTTAGATAGCTCGCCCCGCGATTGCGATCCAAAATTATCTTCATTGGAAGTAACGGGTGGCTAGTTCGGTTTTCAATTATGAAGAAACTTACGAGCAATGCGATAGAGCCAGCAAACCACTTCAGCGTTGTTGGATCTGACCATCCCAATTCACCTGCTTGCGTGATTCCATAAACCAAAGAAACTAGACCCAGTGTTGAAGTTATGGCGCCTGGAATGTCATAGCGGGTATCGCCAGTGGTCTTGCTTTCATGGACATTTGGTATCGCCAAGGCAAAGGCTGCAATTGCAATTGGGACGTTAACCAGAAGGCACCAGCGCCAAGAAGCATATTGAGTTAGAAGGCCACCAACAATTAAACCAATCGCAGCTCCACCAGCTGAAAGGCCTCCGTAAACGCCGAATGCTTTTGCCCGTTCTTTTGAATCGCTAAATGTAGTTGAAATAAGAGATAGCGCGGCTGGAGCAAGTAAGGCTGCGAAAGCACCTTGCAACGCGCGCGAAGCGAAAAGCATCTCTTGGTTCTGGGCAATGCCGCCGACTGCAGACGCGCCAGCAAATCCAAGAAGACCTGTCATGAAAGCCTTTTTACGTCCCCAGAAGTCCGCAATTCTGCCACCGAGTAAAAGTAATCCACCAAAAGCCAAGGTGTAACCAGTTACAACCCACTGACGATTGGCATCGGTGATACCAAGGTCGGCCTGGAGTGATGGAAGTGCGATGTTAACGATCGAGGCATCAAGCACAACCATTAATTGCGCGATGGCGATTACCATTAGCGCTCGCCATCGGTTTGGGTCTAATTGAGTTGGTGCTGTTGATGAACTCGTGGCTGACATGGTGCTCCTACGCATTAAGTTGTCTTGGGTAACGCTGTCTCTTATTTTGACTCTTTAGTGTCCCACACCTGGTTGCAGAAACCGACAATCGCTGTGGGCGAATTTCGATTTCAAGGCATAAAGGTGAGGAGCCTCACACGGTAGTCTAGGAAAGTGCGCACCTACTTAGATTTGTTCAAGATTCCGGGTGTTAAGCGCTTGATCGTAAGTGCCCTGCCCGGGCGACTGGCCTACGGCATGATTGCGCTAGCAACTTTCTTTTTTGTTCAGGATAAAACTGGATCTATCACTTTGGCTGGGATAGCAACTGGAGTAGAAACCATTTCCTCATCTTTAACGGCTGGCTTTCGCGGCAACCTAATCGACAAGTGGGGACAAACTAAACCGCTCAGTATTTTTGTACCGTCATGGGTGGCACTTGTTGTCATCCTCAGCACAGTTTCCACGCCTACTGCAATTGTTGTGGTTTCGAGTTTGATCGGTTTGGCTTCACCACCGGTTAACCTCTCAACCCGACCGCTTTGGCGAGTTTTGGTGGGTCCGGAAAACTTACGAACTGCATACGCCCTTGACACAACAATCTCCAGTTCAGCTATTGTCGCTGGCCCGGTATTGGCTACGGCATTTGCAATTTCAATTAGTGGAAGTGCTTCCCTTCGGGCAACGGCAGCCTTGATGGCAATTGGTGGCATTGCGATGATTCAAATGCCAGCTTCTCGGAACTGGAAACCAGAACCTACGCAAGGCAACTCCATGACCCTGTTGCGCAACAGGCAATTTCAAATCCTTGCAGTTGAAGGCTTGGTATTCGGCGTAGCTTGGGGCTTACTTGAAATTTCGATTCCAGCATTTTCAACTCTGCAAGGCACCCCTGGGCTTTCTGCGCCACTTTTAGCAACGCTGGCCGGCGCAAGTATTGTCGGTGGCTTGCTAATTGGTAGCCGTAAATCTTTAACAACTCCGTTGCAAGGTTTCAAGTGGGCCAGCCTTGGTGCATCGGTTGCTGCAATTCCTTTGGTGTTTACCGAGCCGGGTTGGTCAATGGCGATTGTCTTAGGCCTACTTGGCTTAGGCATGGGCTTCGCACAAGTTTTTCACTGGGAAGTTTTAGAAGCTGTGCGCCCGCAAGGCACAGCCACATCGGCACAAGCTTGGCTTTGGGCTGTCGAAGGTTCTATGTTGGCGGTTGGCACCGCGCTCGGCGGTTACCTAGTTGAAAACGTGAGTCCACAGTCGGCGCTCCTTGGTGTATCCATTGGATTAATCATTTCCACGGTTTACATTTGGTTTTACGCGGCGGCGCGTCTGCTGCAGGCGGACAAGCCACTTTCTGAATCCCAAATGATTGAAGTATTGGCCGACCTGGAATCCCCCGCTGAATAGTGCTGCCATTTGGAGGGCTTAACGGTGTCCGATTTTTTGGGGTTACTAGCCAGTAACACTTTGCGTAATAAAAAATTAACAAACACGTGGTGGTGTTCCGCCCACAGATGAAATAGATCTTCTGAGCGCGCGCGTAGACTAGTCACGAGCAATACTTAAGTACAACAACTTTTTAAAGTAGAACAGGAACCTAATGGCATCCACATCGCAGAAGACACCTACCAATAAAACTGGCTTGGAATGGCTGCGCGCTCGCATGGAGAAATTAGGTTTTAATTCACTCGAAGAAGTTGCTCAAGAGATTCAGATCAACCGCGGAAACCTGTACCGCTACTTTTCGCTAGAAACTAGGCCAAGTGTTGCCTTACTGCCAGATCTTTGCCGGGTATTGAAATCCTCGCCTGCCGAGGTACTAAAGGCGCTAGAAATCTTAGGACCGAACGATCGCCTGTGATCCGTACGTTGCACAGGGATCTATTGTCGTAATAACTTGCGAGCCCGAGGCGTCACGGACAAATACCCGAGCTGGGGCTGTTTCATCTTGATGAAGTTGGCTCAACGCATGCTCAACTGCTTGATTTAAATCATCTCGACAAAATTCAATACTGTGGGCTAAATCTTCACTTGCGCTCATAGTTAATCGAACGCGTGGACCGTCAAGTAATTCAACTCTCGGTGATACCGCTTCATCGGTCAGTACTAGCTCTAACACAGTTCCCCTTTTTATTTCTTCATCTATTCCGTTATTTAACTCAAACGCCAACGTTATTGACAGCGTTGCAGATATGCATCTTATCGAAATTCATACTCTTTACTTGGGCTAGCATTCCTCGCGTGTTGCATATCGAAAACATTTGCCTTCGTACCATAACTGGGACCCCTGACAATTCCACCAGATTGCCCAAGTGACACACCCCCCCCCGCTATTTCTCAGAAATATTCAATTAATAACCGGATAAATCGAAAAATTATCAATCATTAACAACTGGGTAGAGTTGGCTCGTGACCGAGGAAATGGATTCTGAGAACGAGGCAACTAACACTCGTGAGCATCCAGTGCGCTCCCAAATTCGTGGAGCTGGGTACTTCTCTCGAATCGGACCAGGAATTGTCACCGGCGCCGCTGATGATGATCCATCTGGAATAGGTACTTACTCTCAAGTTGGCGCCCAATTTGGTTATCGATTTCTCTGGGCAGCGCCCGTCTTGTTGCCGTTCGCATTTGCGATTCAAGAAACCTGCGCTCGCATCGCCTTAGTGACTGGGCAAGGACTGGCTAGGGTCATTAAACGACGCATGCCTAACTCGGTCCTGTTTTTGACGGTGTTTCTAGTTGCGCTCGCCAACACTGTGAACATCGCTGCAGATCTGAGTTCTATGGCTGCAGTTGTAACAATGTTTATACCCGTCTCAATCTTATTGGCGGTTGTCTTCATTGCGATTCTTGTTGGAGTTGCGGAGATCCTAATTCCCTACCACCAGTACGCCAGAGTCTTGCGCTGGCTTTGCCTTTCGCTGTTAAGTTACGTTGCCGTTCTGGTAGTAGCAAATGTGGATTGGCGCCAAGTACTAATAGGACTAACCCACATAGATATTGGGTGGAACAAAATTGATATTGCGGCAATCATTGCAATTGCTGGAACTACGATTTCGCCCTATTTATTCTTTTGGCAAGCAGCCGAAGAAATTGAAGAATCTGGGCAGGCACCAGACACTTCGCAAAGTCACATTCAAGCCATGCGTGGTGATGTGTTGGTTGGAATGTTCTCGGGAGTCTTTGTCATGTTCGCAATTATGACGACCACTGCGGCAACACTAAATGCAAAAGGAATTACCCAGATCACATCTCCTGAGCAAGCTGCGTTGGCATTGGCTCCAATCGCTGGCAATGCTGCTGGGGTTATTTTTGCCTTAGGAATTTTAGGTACAGGTTTATTGGCCGTACCAGTCTTAGCAGGTTCAACTGCTTATGCCGTCAGTGAAGCTATGGGTTGGCATGAAAGTTTGGAACGTAAGCCAAGTCAGGCAAAACAGTTTTATGCTGTGATCGCTGTTTCTATGGCAATTGCCGTGGCATTAAACCTAGTCGGCATAAATCCCATGCGATCTTTAGTGGTGGCCGCACTATTAAATGGTCTGACCGCACCAATTTTGATGTTTATCATTTGGTGGCTGGCTCGCGATAAGCAATTGCTTGGCGAGCATGCCTCGCCTTGGTGGTCAAGCTTGCTTGTATGTATTGGAGCCTTCGCAATGGCTGCCTTACCGCTACTCTGGTTGTTTGCGCCCGCATAGGGCTGCATGACTACTTTGAGTTAGTTAACTTCCAAGCCATCGGAAGCACTGCGCCCGCGGCTAATGCCTTGATTGCATCACCAATCAGGAATGGCACAACACCATTTGCAATGGCCCAGACAATTGTGTTCCCAGTTACGTAAGCAAGCCAGGGAGCGCCCAGTGAATAGATAACTAGGCTGCCTGCAACATAAGCCAATGCGGTAGTTGATGTCTTAGTAGATGCACCAGCGGCTGAGATTCGACCAACAACATATGAGGCAACTACGAAGCCAAGTAAGTACCCGCCCGTTGCTCCGATAACTTCCTCGCGACCAGAAGCTCCGCCCGCAAGAACTGGGGCGCCAGCAACTGCCAAAGTTATGTAAAGAACTTGCGCCAAAACGGCACGCTCTGCGCCTAATGCGGCTGCGCCTGCGAGAACTGCGAAAGTCTGCAAGGTAAGCGGCACTGGAGTGAATGGCAACGGGATAGAAACCTGAGCCGACAGCGCAGTGAATGCAGTTAGGCCAACTACAAGCGCGGCATTTCGCACTCTTGACTTGGCTGCCCAAGAATCAACGACTACTCCACTTATTGCTGTTGCGCTCATTGCAAATCCATTCTGATAGTTCCCGCACCTTGCTTTGTGCTCTTGCAAATACCCTATCTGAGCCAATTTGAACCTGGGAATTGGACAGGAATTCAGGCAGGAATAACCTTTACTTGAAAAGGGGTAAGCAATGTTGCATCTAGACCAGTCTGAATTAGACCGAATTTTGACCTTCCCATCTTTAGTGGAAAGTCTTAAGCAAGCTTTTGTTGGCAACTGGACCACCCCGCTTCGCCAGCATCATGGCATGCCGGGATTCGACACAACTGGTGCTGAAGTTGAAAATGCACTTTTGTTAATGCCGGCATGGACTGGCCCGGGCGATGAGAACTACATCGGCGTTAAGTTGGTTGCGGTCTATCCGAGTAATGGTCAGCTCGGATTGCCAAGTATTCACGGTCTTTACTACTTAATTGATGGACACACTGGACAGCCTCTGGCCACTATGGACGGCGCACGAATGACAGTTTGGCGAACAGCTGCTGCCTCAGCGCTTGCTTCAACATATCTTTCTCGCCCAGAGAGTTCGACGCTGACGATGATTGGCACTGGCGCACTTAGCCCTTTCATGATTCGCGCGCACATGGCCGTAAGGCCAATTCAAGAAGTGTTCCTTTGGAATCACAACATCCGCAAAGCTCATGAATTAGCTGAGCAACTGCGCGGCGAAGGATTGCCAGTTACTTCCCATCCCGATCTAGTCAGCGCAGTTGGCAAAAGCGACATTGTGTCAGCCGCAACATTGACTACTACGCCGTTGATTTTTGGTAAGTGGCTTAAGCCTGGAACTCACGTGGACACAGTTGGGGCTTTTACACCGACCATGCGTGAGACCGATGACGATTTGATCAGAGCTGCTTCAGTATTTTGCGACACCCGAACTGGCGCTCTAAAAGAAGGTGGCGATTTAGCGATTCCAATTTCGCAAGGTGTCATCACGCCAAATGATGTGCTGGCT
>CAIYGJ010000213.1 GCA_903925705.1 uncultured Actinomycetes bacterium
CGAGACATGAACTGTCACCGCTGAACTTAACTACACTCATTGCTGGTCTTTCCTCCGGTCACTCGTAGTGGTGTTTCGATCCATAGCCGAAACGCGTTCGTAGGTGAGGTAGAGCGCTAAGCCAATTCCAAGAATCGATCCAGCGGCAATAAAAACATTTTGGTGTCCGAACTTTTGCCCGAGCAACCAACCAAGTCCGCCATACAGCAACAACCCGGCAGTCAAATTTCCGACTGAACGCCAGGCCATATCCGATGTTTCGCGGTTGTCGTTGCTGTTGGGGAATTCAGCTCCGTCTGCCTTCATTGCTTCGCCAGATTATCAGGTATTTCCAAGGGTGCAGAACTGACCCCTGACTTTGCGATAAATTTCACAAGGTCACAAATCTTTAGGTTCAGAGGTATCAATTGGACGAATATCTGGACCCGATCCTGGTTCAACATAAAGTACTTTTGCGGTGGCAAAAGCCCAGGTTTCAGCAACTAGCCAAACCACGGTGCACGAGACGATAGTCGCGGCAAATACCTTGGTATCGAAGGCTTGAGTATCTTTGAAGATCAGTAACAGGACGAATAAAACTGCCACTTTGATTAGGTAAAGCAGTAGGGCCATTGATGTAGCAATACCTGGATTTGTTCGGATGACCTTATCGAGCGCAAGCTGTCCGGCTGCAAAGAACGCGACCACAAGAAGTGTTCCGAAAATTCCCGCAATCAAACCCTTGGTTCCGCTGGAAATGTAACCCGTAATTGTGGCTAAAGCGCCAACAACAAGAGTAGGGATAGCTGCACGAAGAATAAGGCGTTGGCTTGTCATAAAAGTAACTCTCTCATTTAGTCATTTGTTCGTTTGGGGCGGTACCTAATGAAATTGGATCAGTTTTTAATGCTACTTGCCGTGCGAGGTGGGTTTAGCGCCCAACTTGCAAGTGCAACCACACCTAAGCCTGCCCCTAATCCAGTAACCCAAACTGGGACGAAGGCTGTACTTACTGCGCCAAATGCCAAAAGTCCTGTGAAGGCAGTCATGATCAAAACGGCACGCTCTTGACCATGGCCCAACTTTAGGAGTCGGTGATGCAAGTGCTCTTTATCTGGTGCAAACGGCGAACGGCCTTTTCGAGTGCGCCGGATTACAGCTAGAAACAAATCAAGAAGTGGCACTGCCAGGATTGAAAGTGGTAACACAATTGGCAAGAACGCAGGAAGTAACGTGCCGCCGCTTAGGCCGCCCGGGTCAACTTGGCCCGTAAGCATGATTGAAGACGCCGCCATTAATAGCCCGATCAACATAGACCCGGTGTCCCCCATAAAAACTTTTGCTCGGTACCAGTTGTGCGGCAAGAATCCTGCGCACATTCCGATCAAAGATGCCGAAACCAAAGTCGCCAGTGCCGCGCGCTGATACCCGTTAGCTACCGAAAGGAAATACGAATAAGCAAAGAATGCGCCAGCCCCCACCAAAACAATGCTGGCGGCAAGACCATCTAGTCCATCGACCATGTTCACTGCATTGATACTCACCAGGACAACTAAAACGGTAAGAAGAACTGAAGTGGTCGGATCCAGGATGAAAGTTCCACGAATCGGAAGCCAAACCAATGTCACACCTTGCATTGCCATGGTTCCGGCAGCCAAAATTTGCCCTACAAGTTTTGTGGGCGCATCTAATCCAAACTTGTCATCAATTACCCCTAAGGCAACGATGATTAGGCAGCCAATAATTAATGCATAAATCTGGGTACGGTCGTTAAATATTGTTGACATCAAAGGCAATTGACTTGCCAAAATTATGGCGACCCCAAGACCTGCCAGCATTGCCAATCCACCCCAACGAGGAGTCGGGAAAATATGTACGTCTCGATCTCTAACATCTGCCATTGCCCCATAGCGAATAGCTAGAACTCTGGCCGATGGAGTCAGTAGATATGTGACTGCAGCAGCTGCTGCTAGACACAATAAATACTCACGCATAAATAAAGGTTAGACCCCTGGCCGAACTACGGACGCGGGTATGCCGGGAACTTAGCCGTTAGATCTAGGACTTCGGCCTTAATTTCCGCATGCACAGAAGGGTTGTCTGACTTAACTGCGCGACCAATCATGCTTGCAATTGTGGCCATTTCTGGAACTCCCATACCTTGAGTTGTAAGTGACGGGGTTCCAACGCGAATACCTGAAGTTACTGCAGCTGGTTTTGGATCGTAAGGGATTGAATTCTTGTTCAAAACAATTCCAGAGTCGCCAGAACGCTGTTCTGCGTCCTTACCTGACACATCAATTCCCTGAAGATCTAGCAGCGCTAGATGAGTGTCAGTACCACCAGTAACTGGACGCATGCCTTCGGCTGCTAGGCCTGCTGTTAAGGCTTGCGCATTAACGATGACGTCCTTTGCGTACTTTTGATACTCGGGTGTTGCGCATTCCTTAAGCGCAACTGCCTTAGCAGCAATCACGTGCATCATTGGGCCACCCTGCATCATTGGAAATACAGCCTTATCGATCTTTGCGGCGTATTCTTCCTTGCACAAAATCATTCCAGAGCGTGGTCCACGCAAAACCTTGTGAGTTGTGAATGTAACAACGTCTGCATATGGAACTGGAGATGGAATTGCCTTACCAGCAATTAGGCCAATTATGTGGGCCGCGTCAACATGCATAATCGCACCAACTTCATCTGCGATTTCGCGAATTGCCTTGAAATCAATTAGACGAGGAATTGCAGAGCCACCAGCAATGATCATTTTTGGTTTGTGCTCGCGAGCTAGATCGCGCATTTGATCGTAATCAATATCTTCTGTGCCCTCAGCTACACCGTAGTGAACTGGGTTAAACCATTTACCGGAATAAGAAACGCCTGCGCCGTGTGTTAAGTGACCACCGTGTGGAAGAGCCATTGCAAGGTAGGTGTCACCTGGCTGAAGGAATGCGCCAAAGACCGCAATGTTTGCGCTCGCTCCTGAGTGTGGTTGCAAGTTTGCATGGTCAGCACCGAATAAGGACTTCGCGCGTTCGATACCAATGGTCTCTGCAACGTCAACGACTTCACAGCCACCGTAGTAACGCTTTCCCGGGTATCCCTCAGCATATTTATTACTCAAAGTTGAACCCAGTGCCGCCAAAACTGCGGGTGAGGTGTAATTTTCGGATGCAATCAACTGAATACCAGTTCGCAAGCGCTGTAACTCATCCAGCAGAATGTTTGCAATTTCTGGATCGGTTGCGTTTAATTCGTCAAACTCAGCTCCGAAAAAAGTATTGCTCATGATTTTCACCTTTAACGTTATGACCGCTGGCGCGCGGTCTCTCAATAATAGGGGCTAGCGACTTAAGACGCAGTTGCGTCGATTATCGAGGGCATCACTTCTCGAAGCTGTCCTAAAGTTAGTTGCCCTGGTCGAACCAACCGAACCTGATCGGTAGTCGCGTCGATAACCGTTGAAATACGTGGGGCTAGGGCTCCACCATCTAAATAAACATCGACTAAATCAGAAAGCGCGGCCTGTGCTTGTTCCACAGTCTGGACCGAGGGGCCGCCGGTTATCTGCGCACCCGTCATCACTGTTGGACCGATTTCAGATAAGACTGCTTGCGCAACCTCATGATGTGGAACCCGCACAGCCAATGCCGAACCCGCTTGGCCGATATTCCAGGACAACGAATCTTGGGCAACTGTTAACAGCGTTAACGATCCAGGCCAAAGTGCACTTGCGAGATCATTGGCGATCGTAGAAAAGTTTGCAACACCACGAATGGTTTCAATTGAACCTGCGGCAATAGGTAAGGCAATATCTGAAGTTTGCTTTTTTGCCCCGCGCAATTTAGCAACTGCGTCAACATTGAATGCATCACAAATAACTGCATAAGTTGTATCTGTGGGAATGACTGCAAGTCCCCCGTTTTTTACCGCCGCAACTGCAGCTTCGATTGCTAGTTGAACATCTGCTTTGGACGCTGACTCGTCAACCTTAAAAACTTGGGACATGTGACTATCTTCCTACGCTTGCAGCATTAGATCGAATTGCAGTGGTGAATCGTGGAAGTTGGTTGTAATCCAAGTTGTCTGTTATTTCGCACCAGACATTTGGCATTTCATTAAATAACGCCGGCATACTCTCGCCCTGCACGTCTGCATGCTCCATGCCGATGAACCCGCCAGGCTTCAACAAGTCTGCTGCAACTAAAACAACTTCGCGCGCCACATCCAACCCATCTAAGCCACTGAACAGTGCAATGGCTGGATCGTGATCACGAGCTTCCGGATCGCGCGGAATCATTTCACTTGGAATGTAAGGCGGATTAGAAACTACGGCATCTACTTGATTGGCTAAATCGCCTAACAAGGAACGGTCCCCAGAATTTCCGTGGTGCACAATTACGCGTGAATCAATGGCTTCAAGTTTTGCCGCATGGTCAACTACATTGTGAGTTAGCCATTTGAATGCATCTTCTGATATCTCCACTGCGTGAACAGTAGTTCCAGGAACTTCAAGTGCTAGCGAAAGCGCGATTGCTCCGCTGCCAGCACAAAGATCGACTGCAATCCTCGGAGAGTTCAAAGTTTTCAGATGCTTAACCGCAGCTTCGACAAGTAATTCAGTTTCCGGCCTTGGCACAAATACTCCTGGGCCAACGACAAGTTCTAAGTGTCTGAAATATGCTACGCCAGTTAAATGTTGAAGCGGGACTCGGTTTGCGCGTCGAGCAACTAGCATTTCGAAATCCGAAACTTGTTCATCTGTGAGATCAACAACCGTTAACAATTGACCGCGCTCAATGCCAACAACATGAGCTAGCAGCAACTCGGCATCCACTTGAGGGCTTGAAACTTTTGCCTCAGCTAGCAAAGCAGTTGCCTTACTAATGATTGCCTTAAGGTCGCTTGGCATTAACTACTTCTGGGTCTTGAAGTGCGCAACTAGTGCGTTAGCGTGGCCGTGGCCCATTTCATATTCTGACTTTAAGAAAGCAACCATTTCCATGTGCTTTTCAATCTTGGCTTTCTTAAGGATTTTCATCCATTCATCGATCTTCTTTCCATAATTCTTTTCAATTGAGGGAAAGTAGGAAGCCGGGCCTTTAACTGGTTCAGCCATGATTAATCTCCTAGTGTCGCAAGGCGTTCCTTGGTGTCAGCTTCAATGCAGGCACCGATTACTGGATCCAAGTCACCGTTCATTACTGCATCTAGATTATTGCTCTTGAAACCAACTCGGTGATCAGCTAACCGATTTTCTGGGAAGTTGTAGGTGCGAATTCGCTCCGAACGATCAACTGTTCGCACTTGACTCTTGCGGGCATCAGAGGCGGCAGCCATCGCTGCTTCTTGCGCGGCAGCAAGCATACGAGCCCGAAGAATACGCATCGCAGATTCCTTATTCTGAAGCTGTGATTTTTCGTTCTGACACGAAACCACAATTCCAGTTGGCACATGCGTAATACGAACTGCGGAGTCAGTTGTGTTAACGCTCTGACCACCAGGTCCGGAAGATCGGAAAACGTCAATTCGCAAATCATTTGGATCGATGGTGACATCGACTTCTTCAGCTTCCGGCAAAACCAATACACCAGCTGCGGAAGTGTGAATACTGCCCTGTGATTCTGTTACTGGCACACGTTGCACTCGGTGCACGCCACCTTCAAACTTTAGGTTTGCAAACGGAGCATCTTCTGGCGCAACTACACCTTTTGATTTAACGGCAATTGCAATGTCTTTGTAGCCGCCCATGTCGGATTCTTCGGCTTCAAGTACTTGTGTTGCCCAACCGCGCTTTTCTGCAAACTTTAAATACATACGCATTAAGTCACCTGCAAATAATGCAGACTCTTCACCACCGGCGCCTGCCTTGATTTCAAGAATCACATCATTGCCATCCATTGGATCGCGTGGAATTAACATCTCTTGAAGTTTCTCTGCGGCGGCATCTCGAGCAACAGCCATGGTTTCTGCTTCAGCTAAGAATGCTGCATCTTCTTCACCCATTTCGCGGGCAGCAATTTCATCTTCGCGAAGTTGCATCCATTCGCGATACTTCGCAACAACTGGTTTCAGTTCAGCATGGCGCTTACCAATTCGGCGCGCTTCGTTTGGATTGCCGTGTGTCGCAGGATCACTGAGTTTTACCTCGAGCTCATCTAACTCGGTAACCATTGCTTCAACTTTGTTGAAGTCTTGTGCCATTAGATGTCCTTAGGTAAGTGGTAGTTAAAAGTTGTGTGGAGATAAAAAATGAGGCGCTGTCATCGTCCGAAGACAACGACAACACCTCATTTAGAAAGCTAGGACTGCTTACCGAAGCGCTTCTCGAACTTGGCAACGCGGCCACCAGTATCAAGAATCTTTTGCTTGCCGGTGTAGAACGGGTGGCAAGCACTGCATACGTCAGCATGGATAGTGCCGCTCTTTTGCGTACTACGAGTAGTGAATGTGTTTCCGCAACCACAAGTAACTGTGGTGTCTACGTACTCTGGGTGAATGCCAGTCTGCACGGATTTCTCCTTATTAATACTGTGATCGGGTCGTAGGCTCGGATGCCTTACGTGAACCGACCAACCCCTTGATTCTGCCAGTTTTCAGGGATTCCCACAAAACGCCCAGTTATTGGCTCAAGTTTAAGGAAACTAGCCTGTGGGAATAGCCTAAGTTTCATGTTCACGCGCCAAGATGCCCTCGACCTCGATGCCAAAGATCCATTGGCAAGTTACCGAGAAAGGTTCGTTTTTACCGACCCTGAGGTTTGCTATCTGGATGGTAATTCGCTGGGTCGCCTACCCAAATCAACAGTTGAGTCAATCAATCAGTTCTTGATCGAAGGTTGGGGAACCAAGATCGTTGACGGGTGGGGCGAATGGATTGATAAAGCTGAAACCACTGGCGACTTAATCGGGCGGGCGGCGCTGGGCGCAGCAGCTGGGCAAACTCTGGCAATGGACACAACCAGCGTTAACTTTTATCGATTGGTTCGAGCCGCAATTTCAGCGCGCCCGGGGCGTAAAACAATCATCACTGACGAGGCTAACTTCCCTACCGATCGCTACATCATGCAAGGTATTGCTGAGGAACTTGGCCTAAATCTTGTTGTGATTCCAAATGATTTGCAGGAACATTCCACTGGTGAAAAGTTCAGTGATGAATTAGTAACTTCAGAAATTCTCAAACCTTACTTAAATGACGATGTTGCACTTGTCACGCTTTCCGTTATCGCCTATCGTTCAGGTGCGCTGCACAACATAAAGGAACTAACTGATCTGGTTCGTGCCAGTGGTGCGCTGATGATTTGGGATGCAAGTCATGCAGTTGGCGCAGTGGATATGCAGTTTGATCGCGATGGTGTGGATTTAGCAGTTGGCTGCACGTACAAATATGGAAACTCAGGTCCTGGATCACCTGCTTGGTTATATGTGAGCAGGCGAATTCAAGCTGAGTTGCAAATGCCAATTCAAGGTTGGTTTGCGCAACGCAATCAGTTCCTTATGGGATCAAAATTCGAACAGACCGAAGGCATGCGTGGTTTCCAAATTGCGAGTCCTTCAATTATTGGTTTGCTTTGTATTGATGAAGGCTTTGGCATGATCGAGCAGGCAACAATTGCTCAGATTAATGCCAAGGCTTCACGGGGAACAGAAATGATGATCGAACTTTTTGATCAGTGGTTAGTTCCCCTTGGATATGAATTGGTTACCCCGCGTGATTCCAAATTGCGAGGCGGACACATCAGTATCTATCACCCAGATGCGGCACAAATCGCTCGTGGATTACGCGACGACATGAAAGTGATTCCCGATTACCGTGCACCAAATAGCATTCGTGTTGCAATTTCACCGCTAGCCACGTCGTATGCTGAAGTTTTTGAAGGTTTTGAACGCATCCGCGACTACACGAAATCTGGAAAATATAAAGATTTAGACCTAAGCGGCATCAAGGTTTCTTGATTCTTAGGGTTACCCTGTAATTATGAGTAATCAAATCGAAACTGAAATCACCGTCCAGCTTGAAAATCGCGATCGCACATCTGTTGCACTCCGGATTTTCTTAGTGGTTCCAATTGCTATCTTTGTTTCGGCATTTACGGCCTGGTCAGGTTCAAGTGAAGCCTCAACATTCCTATCTGGACTTTTGTTCTTGCCAGTGGTGCTAGC
>CAIYGJ010000214.1 GCA_903925705.1 uncultured Actinomycetes bacterium
ATGTTTTAGCAATTCGTGATCTAGTTGAAAACTATGCCGGTAATGGACCTCGTTTACTTCGTAAAAATACCGTGACGTTATATGAAGATGTCCAGGAATTTTATGTTGCAGAACTTGATGGAAAAATTGTGGGCTGTGGCGCATTGCATGTGATGTGGCACGACTTAGGAGAAATTCGAACAGTCGCCGTTGATCCCGCAATCAAAGGCCAAGGTGTCGGCTCCCAAATTATGAATGTGTTAACGAAGCGAGCAACTGACCTTGGGTTGAACAAACTGTTTTGCCTGACTTTCGAAACAAAGTTTTTCGGTGGCCATGGCTTCAACCCAATTGAAGAATCACCAGTCGATGCATCTACTTATGCCGAACTCTTGCTATCGGGCGATCAAGGTGTGGCTGAGTTCCTGGATTTGGAACATGTGAAGCCAAACACATTGGGGAACACCAGAATGCTCAAAAACCTGTAATTCTTGGCTGTTCGCTACTGGCAGATACTGCCTACTTCAAAAAGTCCTTTAAACAAGCCAGTAATAGCTGCATAAAGTTTGCAGGTTTATAAATCCGCAGATGCGCTGTCATGCATTGGCTCTAGCATTAAGCCAAGGCCTAAAAGTTTGAAGGAGTTGCACATGTTCGAGAGATTTACCGACCGTGCTCGTCGCGTTGTGGTGCTTGCCCAAGAAGAGGCACGCATGCTTAATCACAATTACATTGGTACCGAACACATACTCCTTGGCCTGATTCACGAAGGTGAAGGCGTAGCCGCCAAGGCCCTTGAAAGCATGGACATCTCGCTTGAGGCAGTTCGCGCTCAGGTCGAAGAAATTATTGGTCAAGGCCAGCAAGCACCATCTGGTCACATTCCATTTACCCCGCGCGCAAAGAAAGTACTTGAACTCTCACTTCGCGAAGCATTACAGCTTGGCCACAATTACATCGGCACCGAGCACATTCTGCTTGGCCTAATCCGTGAGGGCGAAGGCGTTGCAGCTCAAGTACTTGTGAAGCTTGGCGCAGATCTAAATCGCGTTCGTCAGCAAGTTATTCAATTACTTTCGGGTTACCAAGGTAAGGAACCACAGCAACAAGGTTCGGGTCCAGCTGAAGGAACACCTTCAACTTCATTGGTGCTCGATCAGTTCGGTCGCAACTTAACTCAAGCTGCGCGTGATGGTCAGCTTGATCCAGTAATTGGTCGCGTAAAAGAAATCGAACGCGTTATGCAAGTTCTTTCTCGTCGCACCAAGAACAACCCAGTTCTAATCGGTGAACCAGGTGTTGGTAAGACTGCAGTGGTTGAAGGCCTTGCCCAAAATGTTGTTAAGGGCGAAGTACCAGAAACGCTAAAAGACAAGCAGATTTACTCACTTGATCTTGGTGCACTAGTTGCCGGCTCTCGTTACCGTGGTGACTTCGAAGAGCGCCTAAAGAAAGTTTTGAAAGAAATCAAAACTCGCGGCGACATCATCATCTTCATTGACGAAATGCACACCTTAGTTGGCGCCGGCGCTGCTGAAGGCGCAATCGATGCGGCTAGCATCTTGAAGCCAATGCTGGCTCGTGGTGAACTTCAAACTATTGGTGCAACCACGCTTGATGAGTACCGCAAGTACATCGAAAAGGATGCAGCGTTAGAGCGCCGCTTCCAGCCAATTCAGGTGAATGAGCCAACTATCGCTCAGACCATTGAAATCCTTAAGGGTCTTCGCGATCGTTACGAAAATCATCACCGGGTCACGATCACCGATGCCGCGCTAGTTGGCGCTGCAACTATGGCGGATCGATACATCAGTGATCGATTCTTGCCAGACAAGGCGATTGACTTAATCGACGAAGCTGGTGCACGTTTGCGCATCCGTCGCATGACCGCGCCACCAGACTTGCGCGAAATTGACGACAAGATTGCGGCAACCCGTCTTGAAAAGGAATCTGCAATCGATGGTCAAGACTTCGAACGCGCAGCTTCACTTCGCGATGACGAAAAGAATCTAATTGTCGCTCGCGCCACTCGGGAAAAAGAGTGGAAGGACGGCGACATGGATGTTGTCGCAACTGTTGATGAAGAATTAATCGCAGAAGTACTTGCAGCATCCACTGGAATTCCAGTGTTCAAGCTAACGGAAGAAGAGTCACAACGACTTCTTCACATGGAAGGCGAACTGCACAAGCGAGTTATCGGACAAGAGCAAGCAATCAAGGCTTTGTCGCAGGCAATTCGTCGCACTCGCGCGGGTCTGAAAGATCCAAAGCGTCCAGGTGGGTCATTCATTTTTGCCGGCCCATCCGGTGTCGGTAAGACTGAACTTTCCAAGACTCTTGCTGAGTTCCTGTTTGGCGATGAAGATTCACTTATCCAATTGGATATGTCGGAATACTCCGAGAAGCACACAGTTTCTCGACTATTCGGTTCACCTCCAGGATTCGTTGGTTATGAAGAAGGTGGCCAGCTAACTGAGAAGGTTCGTCGTAAGCCATTTAGCGTTGTGCTATTCGATGAAGTCGAAAAAGCTCACCCAGATATCTTCAACTCGTTGTTGCAGATTTTGGAAGATGGCCGTTTAACGGACGCGCAGGGTCGCGTTGTTGACTTCAAGAACACTGTCATCATCATGACAACAAACCTTGGAACTAGAGATATTGCAAAGGGTGTCAGCCTTGGTTTCGCTGATGGCAATGACACCACAACTTCATACGAACGCATGAAGGCCAAGGTCAACGACGAACTAAAGACTCACTTCCGTCCCGAGTTCTTGAACCGTATTGATGACATCATTGTCTTCCACCAGTTGAGCGAGGCCGAAATCGTCGAGATCGTAGATCTGATGATCGCTAAGTTGGATTCTCGCTTGAAGGATAAGGACATGGCGATTGAACTTACAACGGCGGCTAAGGCACTTCTTGCTAAGCGTGGTTACGATCCAGTCTTAGGTGCTCGTCCGTTGCGTCGAACCATTCAGCGCGAGATCGAAGATCCAATGAGTGAAAAGATGCTCTTTGGCGATCTCAAGCCAGGCGAAATCGTGATTGTAGATGTTGAAGGCGAAGGAGACGACGCCACATTTAGCATCAGAGGTGAGTTCAAGGGTGAACTTTCTGATATTGAAATTGCACCTATCGATGCTGCTGGAGTTTCAGAGTAAATAACTAACTATGGCTGCCAACAATTTCGACTTCGTAGTAATCGGAGCCGGAATTGTTGGCTTAGCTATGGCGAATCGAATTCGCCAGATTCACCCCAATGCGACAATTGCAGTTTTCGATAAGGAAACATCAGTTGGGGAGCATGCCAGTGGCCGAAACAGCGGAGTGCTGCACGCCGGCTTTTATTACTCCCCGGATTCCTTAAAAGCAGCATTAACTCGGGATGGCAACAAGTTGCTACGAGATTTTTGCGCAGAAGAAAATATCCGAGTAAACGAAACTGGAAAAGTCGTTGTTGCCCAGAATTCATCAGAGGTAACGGCGTTACAAGAATTGCATCGCCGCGGTAATTCCAATGGGGTTATCACTGAATTAGTTTCACCGGAACAACTTGCCGAGTTAGAGCCATTGGCTAAGACTTCGGAATTAGCGCTTTGGTCACCTAATACTGCAGTGGCAAATCCACTTGAAGTAACGCAAGCCTTAGCAAACAAAGTTATTCGGGAAGGCACAACCCTAAAACTTGGCCATGAAGTATTGCGAACGGCGCAGAATCGAATCGTTACAAATCTTGGCAACTATTCAGTTGGCCACATTATTAACTGTGCTGGACTTTACGCTGACAAGATTGCAAAGCCATTTGGATTTTGTGATGACTACGCGATGTTGCCGTTCAAAGGTTTGTACTGGTACGGGAATTGGGCGCCAGGAAAACTCCAACGTCATGTGTATCCCGTGCCCGACGTTCGTAACCCTTTCCTAGGCGTTCACTTAACTGTGACGATTGATGGCCGAGCAAAAATTGGCCCAACTGCGATTCCGATTTTTTCTCGCGAGAGTTACGCCGGATTTGTTGGACTGAGCGCCAAGGAGATTCTCAATATTGTGGGTATCTATCCAAAGTTCCTAGCCAGCAAGCACCATGATGTTTTGGGCCTAATCAAAAGTGAAATGCCAAAGTATTCACAGCGCCATTTAGTGACGCAAGCTAAGGCACTTGTGCCAAGCGTTGATCCAAAAGATTTTAAAGAGCGCGGCAAACCAGGAATTCGGGCACAACTTCTAGACATCAAAAACAAGAAACTCGAAATGGATTTTGTGGTTCGTGGCGATGAAGGCTCAACGCATTTATTGAATGCAGTATCACCTGCCTGGACTAGCGCATTAGCTATGGCAAATCACGTTTGCCAAAAATTCGATTAAGATTTAGGAAATAGGGGATTGGAAACATTGTGGAAGCAACAGTCAATTTGATCTGGTTAGTTTCTGGCTACATCGCGTTAGGTGTTAAAGCCTGGGCACTATCTGATGTAGTTAAGGCACCAGCCGAGGCGTTCCCATTTCTAAATCGCCAAACCAAGAACATCTGGCTAGCGATCACAATTGGCAGCATCCTTGGCCACATTCTTTTCGGAGCCTGGGGATTCACCGGAATCATTGGCCTGATTGCTTGTGGCGTTTACCTTGCTGACATTCGCGTAAAGATAAATGACATGACAGGTCGTCGGTGACCCCTTCGGTACTTGGTGACATCACCAGAGGCACCACAAATCCAAATCGCCTTCGGCGCATCGATCGCTGGATGTTGCATGCAGTCTGTCCGATAATTCGAAATTCTGAAGATCCAGTAGTTGTTGATTTAGGTTATGGCGCTACGCCAATTACAACGCAAGAAATGTTTTATCGGTTTCGTAAACATGTCAGACCAGATGTTGAAGTTGTGGGAATCGAAATCGATCCAATTCGAGTAAAACAAGCAGCAGAAATTTCTGAACCTGGACTTGATTTTATTTTTGGGGGATTCGAAGTCCCGCTTCCTAATTCCCGCAAACCTATTGCGATCCGCGCATTTAATGTGCTGCGCCAATATGACGAGAGTGAAGTTTCGACGTCTTGGAAACTTATGACAGATCGGTTGGCTCCCGAAGGTTACTTAGTTGAAGGCACCTGCGATGAAATCGGTCGACGTAGTTCGTGGGTTGCAATTAGAAGTAAACAGAGTGTTCCGGAAACATTTACGATGTCACTTCATGTTGGAAGTTTAGAAAAACCTTCTGACATCGCACCGCGATTACCGAAAGCATTGATTCACCGAAATGTTCCAGGTGAACTTATATATGACTTCCTGCAAGAGTTTGATCGAGCTTGGCTGGGCAACTCCGCAATGATTCCATTTGGCGCCCGGCAACGTTGGGTTGCAACCGTTGAAGCCTTACGTTCTAGTTATCCAATTATGGATAATAAAGTCCGCTGGCGTTTAGGTGAAGTAACGGTTCCTTGGGAAGTCGTTGAGCCTAAGTAGCAAACAAAAGTTGCTAACTACTTTTTGCCTTGATTGGCAACAGCCGCCGCCGCAGTTGCTGCAGCCTCTGGATCCAAATATTTTCCACCCGTAACGACAGGTTTGAAATCACTATCAAGCTCGTAAACCAACGGAATACCAGTTGGAATGTTTAATCCAGCAATGTCGTCATCACCAATGCCATCAAGATGCTTAACTAAGGCGCGCAATGAATTGCCATGAGCTGCGACCATAACGGTCTTGCCTGCCCTCAGGTCTGGAACAATGCTGGATTCCCAATACGGCAGCATGCGAACCACTACATCAGCCAAACATTCAGTTCCGGGCAAATCCTTGCCCAATTCGGCATATCTAGGGTCATTAGTTTGGGCGAATTCGTTATTTGGGTCGATTTCCGGTGGCGGGGTATCAAAAGACCTACGCCATAACTGGAATTGCTCTTCCCCGTATTCGGCCAAGGTTTGGGCCTTGTCTTTTCCCTGCAGGGCGCCGTAATGCCGTTCATTTAGCCGCCAGGACCGATGCACTGGAATCCAGTGCCTATTTGCAACGTCGAGCGCGATATTTGCAGTTTTGATAGCGCGACGTAATAGAGAGGTATGAAGCACGTCTGGCAAAATGCCCGCTTCCTTAAGTAACTCGCCAGCCCTACTCGCTTCACCGATACCTTTTGGAGTTAAATCAACATCCACCCATCCGGTAAACAGATTTTTCTCATTCCATTGGCTTTCGCCGTGGCGGACCAAAATCAAGCAGTGGGGTTTCACCTTACAATTATGCGCTTCCCTGCCAGCCGGTCGGTTAACGAGGTCCCGTTAAAGAAAATTGAATCCAAAAGTGAACAGTTTGTTACGCTAAATTTCCCAAAATACTCACTTAAATGGTCCTTGCTGTTAACAAAACGTTTACTTTTGTACAGCACTCTGTACCCAACCCAACAATGGGCAATTTTAGGAGAGGACGCTTCCAACATGGATCGTCGAGTAAAAATCTCTACTGTAGGAGCGCTTTTTGCTGCGCTTGCAGGTAGTACTTTGGCAGGTTCGCCAGCTTTCGCGCTGGAACCAAAGCCAGTTTATGTAGCTTCAACAAATGCAGCTGCTACTGTTAACCAAATTTTGGCCAGTGGTGATTCCGTAGCCGGCTCAGCCCAGTGGCAGGGTATTCCAGATGGCATGGGCGCTGTAAAGAACCCAAACGGAACCGTTTCGGTTTTCGTTAACCATGAACTCTCAGCTAATGATGCTTTCGTTGGCAAACTTGAGCGTGCATACGGTGGTTACGGTACAACAATTTCCAAGGTAACAACCAACAGTGCAGGCACTGCTGTTACCAAAATTGAATCTGCCATCAAGAAGGTTACCTACTTCGATTATGAAGCAGGCGCTCATGGCGACACTCCAGGCGCACCAAACGGCGCAGCTGATGCTGATTCATTCAGCACACCAAACCACTCGACAGCTCTTAACCGTTTTTGCTCAGCGACACTAGTTGATGTCTCATCTCTATCGACAGCACGCAGCGAGTACCAAAAGAAGACTAAGTCTGAAGTACGTAAGGTAAATGTTCGTTACGTAATCGAGGTAAACGGCAAGACTCAGACCGTAGTTGGTAAAGAAAAGAAGAAAGTTTCAGTTACTTACTACAAGAACACCAAGGGTAAGTGGACTACAAAGAAGTCAAAGAGTCGCGTTACTTATGGCACGACAGATCCAATCTTCCTTACAGGTGAAGAAGGCTCCGACGAGTCTCGCGTATTTGGTTTAAACACCCGTACTGGCGAACTAGTTCAGCTTCCAAAGCTTGGTCTAGGCGCTACTGAAAACATTTCAGTAGCAGCTGGAACTGGCAAAACAACAATTGCAATGGTTGGCGAAGATGGCGACGTAGCCGATAGCCAGTTGTACATGTACAAGGGAACCAAGAGCACCACGGGAACTTGGTACGAAAAGGCCGGACTTGCTAATGGACAACAGCATGTTGCAAGCATCTCCAGCTTGGTAAACGTAGCAACAACCCTTCCTTCAACTACTGCTGTTGCTGCTAACGCAGCAATCACCAATGACGTGATTGCTCGTGCAACTCTGGACCGCAAGGTAGTTTCTTCAGCTCTTCGTGGCAATCGCACAATCACATCTACTAACTTTGCAATTGCAAGCGGTGTAGCAACTGTGACTGCTGCGAACAGCTTCGTTGCTGGCGAAGTAGTTGCAATTGCAGGCCTTAGCGCCAATGCAGCAACTGGGCTAAAGGTGGGCGAAGTGAAGCTTCTATCCGCTACTGCAACCACATACACATTTGCAACAGATGGCGATACTGAAGCATCTGCTGCAAACACAAGCATTGTTGCAACCCCAGCTGCTAACCGCGTTTTGGTTACAACTGCAACCGCACACAACCTACTCGAAGGTGACAAAGTTTCGATCACTTTCGCAGGAGAAATTTCCGGTCAGTACGTTGTAACTGGAGCTCCTTCAACCACGAAGTTCACAGTTGATACCGTCAGCACAACTCCAAGTGTTTTCGCAATCACTGGTGATTCACGTGCTAACCGCGTTCTAGACGTTGAATTCAAGAAGATCAACACCAACCAATCAGGTGTTGCTCAGCAGACCACTGCGAAGGCATTGGGAACTGAATTCTCCCGCGTAGAAGACGCAACCTTCAACCCAATGAACAAGAATGAGTTCTTCTTCGTAACTACTCAGTCAGACTCAGACGGTACAGGTTGGACTGCCAACGCAACAGGAACTGGCGCAACTGTAAACAGCCCGGCTGTTAAAGAAGCTAACGCCACACCTGCTCGTGATGGTGGCGCAGTTTGGAAGCTCACATACGTTAATGTGAACCAGCCAGAATTGGGTGCCACTTTGGACCTAGTACTCAACGGTTCCGAAGCACCAACAAACGATGCAGCTATCAAGATCAACAAGTTGGATAACATAACCATCTCAAACGATGGCACCGTGGCCTTCCTTCAAGAAGATCCAGGTGGCAATGACCATGTTGCTCGACTACTTGCAGTTCGTTTGTCAGATGGCAAGCTAGTCTCAGTTGCTGCCTTCGATGCCAACATGTTTGGTGTTGCCGGCACAGCTGGAAACGCAGATGCGTACATGACTAACGATGAAGAATCCTCCGGTGTATTTGACGCAACGAAGTTGTTCGGTGGTACCGGATCAACATTCATGTTCAATGCTCAAGTTCACCCGGTTACTACATTGGGTGGTCTGAACTCTTCATCTAAAGGTCTGTCATTTGCTGCAGATCCTCAGAAGGCTACAGCTACTGCATTACTACGCCCTGACTTGCGCACTAAGGCAGTCAGCGTAGTGATAAATGCAGTAACTGTTG
Organism: uncultured Actinomycetes bacterium; assembly: GCA_903925705.1. Classification (GTDB taxonomy): domain Bacteria; phylum Actinomycetota; class Actinomycetes; order S36-B12; family UBA5976; genus UBA5976. Next base: position 8,798 of record CAIYGJ010000214.1, read on the forward strand.
CTGCTGAAGCATCCTCAGGTTCGACTGTTGTTTACAACCGAGACATGACACTAACTGTTGCTGATGGCACAAAGGTTGCGGCCAATGACACCATCAACGTCAGTGGACTAACCCGGGCACATAACGGTACCTATGCTGTGAAGTCAGTAACCGGTAACGATGTTGTGGTCAGTTTGTACTCTGGCAAATCAGCTAGCATCTCGGCATCAACGTACGCCAACCCGGCAATAGTTGGAGCCTCTCCAAAACTATGGGTTAGCGATGCTGACGAAGACTTGGCAATCAAGGACGCAATCAACGAAGGTGGATCTCTATACACCTTGAAGATTGCCTCCCTACAGGCCTTGTTCAACTAACTAAAGCGAAATAGCAGGCGAATCGGTAGTCAAGAAATTGGCTACCGATTCGCCTCTTCGTTGCAATCTGCCTTGTAAGAATTGAACGCGCGTGAGCTACTCAAAAGGAAAAGTTAATGACCAGCACCTTGGAGCTTGAACCAAAACCCCAAGCCATCACCATCCTGCGGACTAAAGGTGATCGGATCTTTCGTGGGATACTCATTGTTGGTGGCCTTGTTGCCTTTTTAGTACTTGCTGGAATTTTCGGTTACTTAGCGCAAAGCGCTGCTCCAGTCCTGCAAGCTTTTGGATTTCATTTTTTCACAGATAGTTCTTGGTATGCCGGTGATGGTTTGTTGCCATCCGAGGGTTCAATTGATCCACCAACTTTTGGAATGTTGCCAATGTTGTGGGGATCAGTACTAATCGCAATAATCTCGGTTGGCATCGCGTTGCCACTTGGTGTTGGAATTGCATTAAGCATTGTGTATTTATTGCCCAAGCGAACAATTTTTGGTTTCACCCTATTTATTGATTTAGTTGCAGCGATCCCTTCCATTGTCTTTGGACTCTGGGGATTCTTTGTTTTGGTTCCGCACGGTGTGCTCTGGGCAAGTTGGCTAAATGAAAAACTCGGATTTATCCCAATTTTTAGTGTGCAATTTGAGGCATTCGAACAAAGCCCATTCATGGCTGGCCTGGTACTTGCAATTATGATTACGCCGATTGTTGCTGTAGTTTCGCGTCAGATTTTCGCGCTTGTTCCCCCTGACTTAATTAATGCAGCGCAAGCTTTGGGTGGCTCGCGCTGGACCATAATTCGAGATGTAGTTCTGCCGTTTAGCCGAGGTGGAATTATCGGCGGAGCGATGTTGGGACTAGGACGAGCGTTAGGTGAAACTGTTGCAGTGTTCTTCGTGTTGCAGTTGTTCTTCGACGAAGTCAACTGGTACCGAATTTTGGAGAGCTCTGGTGGATCAGTAGCGTCTCTTATCATCGCCAAGTTTGGTGAAGCCGGACCGCTAGAAATCAGTGCGCTCTTTGCGGCCGGCCTAGCGCTATTTGTAATTACCCTGCTAGCCAACGCGGCAGCAGCAATTTTGGTAAATTCGAGTAAGGGCAAGAAATGACATCAACAGTAAAGTCACCCGCCCGAAAACCATGGGACGCTAAAGATAGCGGTTACCGCTACCAACAGTTACTTGTGCATGTGGGAACTCCGCTATTAGCCGCTCTAATTGTTTTCGTTTCCGGAATCCGTGGTGGATCTGGATTGTTTTTTACTTGGCTTGGTTTGCACCTGATCACAGGTGCGTTACTTGCAAAGTTTGGTCGTAAGAAATCCACGATTGCTAACTCTTCAATGGAAATTCTGTTGGTCGCGAGTTTAATTTTATTCGTAAGTGCGGCGCTTTCAGTTTTGCTACCGGTTTTCATCAAAGGAATCTCTGCATTTTCGTCGAACCTGCTTTTCCAAGATGCGGCAACAGTTGAACCTGGTGCTGAGTTGATAAATGGTGGAATTCTCCACGCAATTTTGGGAACCGTCATAATTGTTATTTTGGCCTCGGTTATATCTATCCCAATTGGAATTTTGGCCGCTTTGTATGTAACCGAAGTTCGCGGCAGATTGACACCATATGTCAGGTTCTTTGTGCAAGCTATGTCTGGCGTACCATCAATCGTCGCTGGTCTATTTGTTTACGCCGCACTAATTGTCACTGGAGTACTGTCATTCTCTGGAGTGTCTGGCGCAATCGCTCTTTCGATTCTTATGTTGCCTACTGTTGCCAGAACTGCAGAAGAAGTTTTATTGCTAGTGCCAGACGACTTGCGCTCTGCGGCTTTGGCTCTGGGTGCCACCCAGCGAAAAGTAGTTCGCATGGTGGTTTTACCTTCAGCTGGAGCCGGCCTTGTTACCGCGTCGATTCTTGGAGTTGCCAGAGTAACCGGTGAAACTGCGCCCCTATTGTTAACTGCATTCGGGTCGACTGCAGTTAACACCAATCCGTTTAGCGAGCCAATGTCTGCTTTACCTATCTACATCTTCACCCAGATGTTGCTTGGAACCGATAACGATGTGGCTCGCGCCTGGTTTGCCTGCATGGTGCTTCTCACTATGGTTGGAGTTTTATTTGGAACCGCCAGATTGCTCGTCAACCGACGAAGCCTGAAATAAATTAGGTTAACCAAAAGTTCACCTAAGTAGCCTTTATTTGTAAGGCAATAGACAACTTATATTCGGGTAACTAACCTAAATTCTGTACTGGTAATTGGAATTACCATCCTATGAAAGGAGTAAGCATGGCAAAGCGCCTGCTAACGTCAATCGTTTCCCTGGGGTTTGTTACCTCAGTTCTTATAGCTTCACCAGCTCAGGCTGATGCCGCCAACCTAAAGGGTGCCGGATCCTCCTTCGCTAACAAATTTATTACTTCCTGTGCAGTAGCAGACCCAGCAACCGCTGTTGCCTACAACCCAGCAGGTTCCGGAACGGGCCGTAGCTCGTTTTCCAACGCAACTGTTGATTTCGGCGCATCCGATGCAGCTAGCTCACTTACTCTTACAGCTGGTCGTGCCGGCGGAAGTTACTCCTACGTTCCTGTAGTAGGTGGACCAATCGCAGCTCTTTACACAGTTCCAGGAATCACAAATGGTCAGCTTCGCCTTGACGCTGATGCAATTGCCCGAATCCTTTCCGGCAATGTAACCAAGTGGAATGACCCAGTCATCGCAAAATTGCAGACTGCAGCTGTTGCAAAGAAGCTACCTAAGAACGCAATTCGCGTAGTTTACCGCTCAGCATCTTCTGGAACTTCAGAAAACTTGACTGACTACTTACGTCAGAATGTTCCATCCGTATGGACCAAGGCAAAGAACGGAACAATCGCTTCGGGAAATCCTGCAGGCAGAATGCCACTTGGATCAATCGGCGCTGCAAACTCACAAGCACTTGTATCAACTGTAAAGTCGACCAAGTTCTCATTCGGTTACGCAGATCTATCTGATGCAATCTCCTCAAAGGTTCCATTTGCAACAATCAAGAATGCAAATGGCGAATGGGTTGCACCTACTACTACTGCATCTGCTAAATTCCTAGAATCATTCAGTGGTGCATCCGGATTCAACTCAACAACCGGTGCAATGACACTGAACTTCACCAAGCAAATCGCTGGTGCATACAACATGTCCTTAGTGACCTACGCAATCGTAGACAAGGGATCATCGAGTGCTAAAGCAGTACAGGTTGAAGCATTTGTTAAGTACATGCTTAATACCTGTGGACCAGAAAAGGGTGCAGCCCTTGGCTACGCACCAATTTCAGGCACCTTGCTAACAAAGGCCAACGCAATTGCTGAAGGCATCAGCTAGTAAGTACTCTCACTAGCCGCTAGACAAGTGGAACCCCCTCTGAATCAGTTGATTTAGAGGGGGTTTCCCGCTTTTATGGACTATTGATAAAGCGACAAAGGCCATATCTGCAGACTAATAAGTTCACTATTTGTTCACTTAAGGCGACCTAAAGCGTTAACAGGGCGCTGTTAGCCTCACGATTACCAACTTTAAATCTTTAGAAAGCGAGCTACCCAAAGTGGAAGTTTCACTAGATACTCAAACAGCAACGACTACACAGTTGCTTAATGGCGAAGCCCACCTTGAAGCGCGCAACATCAACGTATGGTTCAGCGGAAAGCACGTTCTAGCTGACGTCAATTTACAATTTCCTAAAAACTCAGTCACCGCATTGATTGGTCCAAGTGGCTGCGGAAAGTCAACATTTATTCGCACTCTCGACAGAATGCACGAACTAATTCCAGGTGCACAATTATCTGGTGAAGTGTTGTTCAACGGAAAAGATATCTACGGTCCAGCAATTGACCCAATTTCAGTACGTTTAGACATCGGAATGGTGTTTCAAAAACCAAACCCATTCCCGACCATGACAATTCGTGAGAACGTTCTTTCTGGTTTGAAACTTTCTGGACGTAAAGTTCGCAATGAAGATTCACTTGTAGAAAGTTGCATCACTCGCGCCAGCCTTTGGCCAGAAGTGAAAGATCGCTTGAATTCCAGCGCTGGTTCACTTTCCGGTGGACAGCAACAACGACTATGTATCGCACGTTCACTAGCACTTGATCCAGAAGTTCTGCTTATGGACGAGCCATGCTCAGCACTTGATCCAGGTTCTACTCGCCGCATCGAAGCGACGATTCGCGAACTTTCCGAATCAATGACCGTCGTTATTGTTACTCACAACATGCAGCAGGCTCAACGAGTATCTGATCAAACCGCATTCTTCCTAGCTGAAGAAGGCGAACCAGGTTACGTTGTGGAGTTCGGTCCAACTGACAGCTTGTTTAGTGCTCCGAATGATCCACGCACCGAAGATTACGTAAACGGTCGCTTCGGGTAAGTATTAGTCACTAATTATGTGACGAAATGCCTCAAGGTTTGCAAGATCCATGCCATTGCTGGTTCGCCAGGCCCATTCCCGCTCGATGGCGGACTTGAAACCAAGTTCCAGCAGGATGTTGAACGAGTTGTCACTGGTTTGTAGCATCACGCCAAGTAATTGATCTATTTGATCAAGGTCAACTGTGGTAATCGGCAGCGTACCAGATAGATAAATGTCACCCAAGTGATCCAGGCAGTAGTTGACCACCAGTAATTTTCGATTCTGCTCAAGTATCCAGCGATAGACCGCTTCATGGTTTTCATCGGGATTGCGAGCCACAAAGCTTTCGATCTTGAAAATTGTGTCACCAATTGTCATTGCCACATTTACAAACTGCTTGTTTGTTCCCGGCAGCGAAACCACGACAGTTTTTTCGCCAGCTAACTCAAATTGCACATCTTGCGACGCTAGGTACTCCGTCACATCTGAAATGGAAAGTTTCATGCTTTTGCCCGCACAATCGAAGAAGTGACTGCCTCGTTGTAAACCGCAATTAACTTGTCGGTTGTGTCTTCCCAGCCAAAGTGAGAGGCATGAGCAATCGCCCCGGCTGAAAGTTTGGCGCGCAGTTGCTCGTTGGTAACCACATCGATGATGCTATCCGCCCAAGTTACTGCTTCATGCCCATCGACTAAGACCCCGCTGATTCCGTCCCTAACGGCGGTAGGCAATCCACCAACACGAGCTGCGATAACCGGTGTGCCACAAGCCTGCGCCTCAATGGCAACTAGGCCAAATGATTCACTGTATGAAGGCACTACACAGACTGAAGCGGCTTGGAACCACTTAACTAATTCGGCGCGACTAGTTGGGGGGACGAATTTAACCACATCAGAAACGCCAAGTTGCTCGGCCAGAGTCACCAATGCATCAGGCCGTTCAAGTCCACTACCCGATGGCCCGCCACAAATTTCTACCACCAATCGACTTCGCAATTCTGGATTACGTTTCAAAATCTCAGCTGCGGCTTCGATCAAAACATCAGGTGCCTTCAAAGGCTGAATCCGCCCCACAAATAACAGCACGATGGCATCATCGGCAACACCTAGATCTTTGCGTGCAGCTTGCTGATTTCCCGGCACAAAGACATCAAGGTCAACTCCAGGATGAACGACTCGGACTCGGTTTGGATCGGCGTGGTACAGCTCAATCAATTCCTTGGCTTCAGCGTGTGTGTTTGCAACTAGACGATCGGCCGCAGATACGACCTGCTCTTCGCCAATTTCGCGTATGGCTGGCTCAGGAGCATCACCTTGCGCCAAAGTTAGATTCTTAACTCGAGCCATAGTGTGCATAGTGTGCACGAGAGGAACGCCCCAGCGCTCTTGTGCAATCCAACCCACTTGCCCAGAAAGCCAATAGTGGCTGTGAACTAAATCGTAGAATCCTTCGTTCTTGGCAGCTTCGGCCCGCAGGACTCCAGCAGTTACTGCGCAGAGTTGCGCCGGCAAATCTTCTTTCCGTAAACCTTCAAATGGACCAGCGGGAATGTGCCGAACTAAAACACCTGGCGCTAATTCAGTAACTTCTGGTTCAGCCAGTGATGTGGCACGGGTGAAAATTTCAACCTCAATGCCGCGTTCTGCAATTCGCTTAGCGGTTTCAGCAATGTAAACATTCATGCCGCCAGAATCACCAGTGCCGGGTTGATGCAGCGGGGAGGTGTGGACAGACAGGATCGCGATGCGATGCAGACCTGTTGATGTGTTTGCCATGAGAACCCTTTACTAACTTAGCGAAAAGGGCCGAACTAAGAAACTTTTGAGAAAATTTCCTTAGTTATTTGCATATGGTTCGCCGGTAACTATGTAAATCACTCGACGGGCAAGGGAAACCGCGTGGTCTCCAAAGCGCTCGTAAAAACGGCTCAACAATGTGACGTCGATAGCAGCCTCAACTCCATGTGACCATGAGTCAGAAAGTACTGCAGTGAACAAGTCACGATGTAGTCGGTCCAAAGTGTCATCGTATTGCTTCATTTTGTCGGCAAGTGTGGTGTCGCGCGACTGGATAACTCGACCGGCTTCCGCAACAATTTTGCTGGCAGCATCGCCCATTTCTTGAAAAGTTGATTGCAGATCAGCTGGAATAGATGGGTTTGGATACCGCAGGCGAACCTGCTTGGCAATGTGAACTGCGAGGTCACCCATTCGTTCTAATGAAGTAGCCATACGAATTCCACCCATGACCATGCGCAGATCTGTGGCCATTGGGGCATCGAGGGCTGCTACGCGGAAACATAGCACTTCAACTTCAGAGTTCAGCTGGTCGACAGCATCGTCGTTGCTGATTACCTGTTCAGCCAGAGAGAGATCATCTGTAAGTAATGCGGTAGTCGCGGTGGCTATTGCCGTGCCAACAAGCTCTGACATGAACACCAAATTGGCATTTATATTCTCGAGCCGTTTCGGGTTATCCTCGCGCATGGTTGAGTATAAACCCAATTTGTCACGAAAGTCGGGGATGGTGAGTTGCTTTAGAAAACAGTGCGCAACTAACCGGCTAATTCTTTGGCTGAAATAGGTGAACACTAAGTGAAATCGGGCTAGCCGTGAGGTGTCTAGGTTGCCGTCTGCCTATCCTTAAGGAGTGGTCATTTCATCAATGAGAACTCTTGCGCGGTGTGGGTTTTGAGCATCCTAAAGCGCAATCTGGCCGCCAAATTAGCTTCCGATGAGCAATCTGAACAAAGTCAGGCAGCTCGTGTTGCAGCACTCAGCCAAATCTTGGATGTTTTGCCCGACGCTGCTGCAATCGTTGACGCCTCAGATCGCGTCTTGGAAGCAAGTGCGAATTGTGTTGCCATGGGATTGGTGTATTTTGAACGAATTGCCCCAGTGGAAATTCGCGCACTGAATCGAGAAGTTAGTCGCCTGCACAAAACCCAAAGTCGGGAAGTCGTGGTTAATCGAAGCGGCTCAAAATTGGGCAACTGGGAAGCCAGGGTTCAGATTTCCCCAATCGATGACGATTTGAGTTTGATGATCGCGCAGGACTTAAGTGAAGAACGTCGGCTTAACGATGTGCGCCGAGATTTCGTTGCTAACGTCTCACACGAGTTAAAGACCCCAGTAGGTGCTTTGTCGCTGTTAGCTGAAGCTGTTCAGGTTGCAGATACCGACATAGAGCAAGTGAGACATTTCACGAGTCGAATGCAAATCGAAGTAAAGCGTTTAACTGCAATGATCTCTGACTTGGTTGCGCTCTCTCAAGTACAGGGTGATTTAGCATTACGAAATTCCACCCCAGTAGAAGTACAAAACATAATCGCCGAATCTGTTGATGCAACAAAAATTTTGGCTGAGCAACAGCACATTGAAGTTTCGATAAGTGCCGATGCTGAACCAGGTCGAATTTTTGGCGATGAACAGCAATTGGTCACCGCATTAAGCAATCTAATTTCAAATGCAATTAAGTATTCACCTACCCACACCAAAGTGGGTGTTGGAACTCGATTCATTGACAACATGATTGAAATTTCAGTTACCGATCAAGGACCTGGAATTTCCGAGAGCGACATAGAGCGAATCTTCGAACGGTTTTATCGAGTGGATCCAGCGCGCTCCCGGGATACCGGTGGCACTGGACTTGGTCTGGCAATTGTTAAACATGTTTGCGCAAACCACGGCGGCGAATGTGTCGTTTGGTCGCAAGTGGGTCAAGGCTCAACTTTCACATTACGTTTTCCTGCCTATCTAAACGGGTCGGCAGCTCCAGCGGAGGTAACAGGTAAATGACACGAGTACTAGTAATCGAAGATGAAGAATCATTTCGCGATGCACTGCAATTTATGTTGTCGCGTGAAGGATTTGACGTTGCATTAGCCGCCGACGGGGCAGAAGGCATGAAGCAATTTGATGCCAAGAATCCTGACATCGTGCTACTTGATTTAATGTTGCCGGAAGTTTCTGGAACTGATGTTTGCAAATACATTCGAACTAAGTCCAATGTCCCAGTAATTATGTTGACCGCAAAAGATACTGAAATCGACAAAGTGGTTGGACTTGAACTGGGTGCCGATGATTATGTAACTAAGCCGTTCTCAACACGTGAGCTGTTAGCGCGAATTAAAGCAGTACTTCGCAGAGGTGGAGATTTCGAAATCGATACAGTCGGTGCCGTCGAAGGTGGCCCGATTCGCATGGATGTCGAGCGTCACGCGCTAACCGTGAATGGTGATGCAGTTTCTATGCCACTTAAAGAGTTTGAACTTCTTGAATTCTTAATGCGTAACTCCGGTCGCGTGCTAACTCGTGGCCAGCTTATGGATCGCGTTTGGGGATCTAACTATGTTGGTGATGGAAAAACTCTTGACGTACACATCAAACGAATTCGATCCAAAATTGAACCAGATCCTGCAAACCCGGTTTACTTAACAACCGTTCGTGGTTTGGGCTATCGCTTCGAAGCTTAGGAAGCGCTTGGCATTGGTGCCGGAGCAACTGCGGCGCCGGCAGGAATTTCGATGTCTTTGTAGAAGCCTGACTTTTCATTCACCAATAAAGACATCGGTGCTGATTGGCCACCAGCAAACATGAAGGAAAGATTCACGAAGGTTCCTGGCTCAAGTCCACCAGTGACGCATGTTAGAACAATGCGGTACTCAGATTCAAAACCAACATTCACGGTTGACTTATGAGCCAGTGGAATATTAACTTCTCCATCAACACCAACAGACTTAGCAGCAGCAACGCCATTTAGAACATCATCAGTTGCGTCGTCAGTATTAATCACTGTCATTAATACGGTGGCGCGCGAGGTGTCAGCTGGATCGACCACTACGGTTGCGTTGCGAATTTGGAGCGCTCCCACATCGACGCTTCGGCCATTTCCGGAGTCAGCTTGGGTATTAGTTGCGGCGTCAAAACCGGTGGCACATCCACTGAGCAAAAGGACTGCAGCGCTAAGGAATGCTGCGACTGCGATGTTTTTACGTGCCATGAATAAAGTCCCCTTTAGATGAATTACAAGTTCAAAATGTCGTATTCCTAAGTCTACTTGGGCAATTTTTATGGATTTCTTCCGCCGACTAGGCCGCACTTCTAAATTCCAAGGATTTGGCAACCTAGCAAAATCCCCATTGTTTTAGGGCTTTTTATGGCTTCGAGGCGGCGTGTCGCGTGGTAGAATTGGGGTTCGAGGCAACCAAAGGATCAATTTAAATGGCCTACAAAGTCGGGGAAACTGTCGTATACCCACATCACGGTGCGGCAGACATCATTTCGAAAGAAAAGCGCACAATCAAAGGTGAAGAACGCGAGTACTTAGTGCTTCGAGTTCACCAGAGCGATCTAACTGTTCGTGTGCCCTCTGACAATTTGGACTTAGTCGGTGTTCGTGACGTAACTAGCCAGGCTGGCCTTGAAAAAGTTTTTGGCGTCCTTCGCATGCCTTACGTTGAAGATCCCGCTAACTGGTCTCGCCGGTTCAAGGCAAATACTGAAAAGCTTTCCTCAGGTGACGTAATTAAGGTTGCTGAAGTTGTGCGCGACCTTTGGCGTCGTGCCCAAAAGAAGCCACTTTCAACTGGCGAAAAGAGCATGTTAGCTCGCGCTCGCACTCAGTTGATTAGCGAAATTGCATTAGCCGAAAAAACTAATGAAGTTCGCGCCGAGGAAGTCCTCGACGAGGTATTGGCTTCCTAATGTCGACTGCCGCTACTGGACGAGTGGCGGCAATTATTCCTGCCGCTGGATCAGGGGTTCGCTTAGGTGCGGATGTTCCTAAAGCATTCCTTGCTCTAGGTGGGCTTTCCTTACTCACTCGTAGCGCATTAGCAATGAGCACAGTTGCCGACGTATTAATTGTTGCGGCACCTGCTGATGCCTTGGATGAAGCAAGTGAACAGCTGGCTCAGGTTGATGCCGAAATTCACATCGTCGCAGGTGGAGAGCATCGTCAAGAATCTGTGGCGAATGCACTTCGTATGGTTCCAGAAGATGTCTCAATTGTTTTGGTGCACGATGCGGCCCGACCTCTTGTGCCAATTGAAGTAACGCAGAATGTTGTTGCAGCAATTCGTAATGGTGCAAAAGCTGCGATTCCGGTCCTTCCACTCGTAGACACAATTAAACGCGTAAACAACAACGGCATTGCCATTGAAACTGTAGACCGAAATCAATTGCGCCGCGTGCAAACTCCGCAAGGTTTTGATCGAGCAACTTTAGATCTGGCATATCAAAATCCTGAGGTTGTTGCCACTGATGATGCAGGTTTAATGGATGCACTTGGCGTTGCGGTAGTAACTGTTGCTGGTGATGAACGATCGTTGAAAATTACAACAATGGCTGACGTGCAACATGCACTGAGTTTGGTGGAGGTAACGGGTGAGTAATTTGCGAATCGGCACTGGCGTGG
>CAIYGJ010000215.1 GCA_903925705.1 uncultured Actinomycetes bacterium
AAAACTTCTAAAGGAAAAGCTCAGGAGCAGGAATCGGTCGATAACGGTTTTCCGATCGTTAGATCTTGGAAAACCGAATATGACTTGGGGATGACGCGGATGGTCTTTGACGTAGAAGGTTTTGGGTAAAGCGACTTGCAGTACTTTAAACCAATTCTTACGACTCTCTCCAAAGCGGACGCGTCAAACAAGTTGGCCCACCTTCACCACGGTTAATAACATCCGCTTTGTAAATGTGAACTTCAATTCCGGCATCACGAAGTAGCTGTGCAGTAATCGGATTGCCCGATGGCATCACAACTACGCCCGGACGAATTGCTAATACGTTGCAAGCAAGTGACATATATTCTTCGTCAGGAACCGAGATAGTTTTGATTCCACGCTTGGCCAGTTCTTGCAACAGAGTTACTGGCGCTTCACGTTCATAGACAACAGCTAAGTCATCACGGATCGGTGAAATAACACTCATTAGGTGTAAGCAATATTCTGGACCCATTGCATGTGGCATGTGGAATGAAAGAGCTTCGATACCTTCGGCGGCAAAAATTTCGCGAAGTTGTTTTTCGCCGGCTTCGTTGGTTCGGTAAGTACGACCTATCGCAACAGTTTTGTTGTCTAACCAAAACATGTCACCGCCATCTGCTGTTGCATCACCGATTAGAACTCCAACAGTCGGCATGCCGAGTGCATTAATGTCACCTGCCAACATCGCAGGTTCTTTTACTCGCGCCTCTTTTGCACCTTGTAACTGAATTACCCCAGTGGGTGTTGTGAAAGCTGGGTCATAAACAAAGCAAGCATCTGCCTGTCCAGGCGCTTCTGGTAGAACATCAACTTCACAGCCAAGTTCGCGAAGCAATTCGACGAATGCTGAATGATCTGCTTGCAGTGCATCAAGGTCAAGTTGCTCTGGAGCTCCCAGCCAATGCGCGGCTTGGTAGTCCGCATCACGAGTAGGTGGGCGAACAGCCACGCGCTTTAGGTTGGCCACAGATGAAGAAACACCGAAATTAGACATGTCCCAATCTTTGCGGGCGGTGGCAATTGGCACAAACTCGGATTTTCGCCAAAGCCAATAAAACCAGTTAATCTAAAGGTTCGAGGAGACGTCGCATAGTCCGGTCGAGTGCGCCTCACTGCTAATGAGGTAAGGAGTCAAATCCTTCGGAGGTTCAAATCCTCTCGTCTCCGCAGAGAAATAATCCCTGCCCTGTTGGGCAGGGATTATTTATTTGTTCGGAATCAAGCCGGGGAGGATTTGGGAGGAGCTTGCGTAAGCAAGCGACGGCTCCTCTCGTCTTATCAATCGAATGCCTTATCCGCGAATAGCACGACTGACGGTTCCTCTCGTCTCCGCCAAAGAGAAGAGCCCCGAACTAATTCGGAGCTCTTCTAAACGAATAGAGATTGTCTTGCGGCCTTGACTGCTAAATATCATTTCATTAATTGTTGATACGTCAACTCACTCAAGGTCTAATCTGACACTACGGGGTAAGGAAGGAAATCCAAGTGGAAAGTCTCGCACTGCTGGTATCCATAATGCTTTTGGCCGTTTATGGCTCTGGGTTGATCGCCTTTATCTGTTCGTGGTTTAGGAATCGAGTATCCGAGATCATTACATATATTTTCTCCGGCATCTCAGTTGTGAGCGGAGTCTTGGTTGGCTTTTCACTGCGCGAAGGAAATGGGTTCGTAATTGCATTGATTCCTACATCCCTGGGAATCATATCGGTGTGGAATCTGCGACGCCGAAAAAGGGATGCGGCTATTACTTCCTAAACTCTTACATCCGCTGCCGGAAACGGCACGCGATCATCGAACTTAACTGACAAGCGACCTGCGGTTCGCCAAACTCTGGCAAGGGCATCGGAATCTTCTTCAGTAACAAGATTGCCCATAACGCGAAGCGCAAGTTTCATAACAGTGCGAGAACGCATTCCAATTGGTCCAGCTTTTGGCAACAAGCCTGGAACAGTTAACAAACCAGCCAGTCGGCGTGCAATTGAAAACGCGTAGCCGTAGTGCGAGCGCAACTCAGCAGGCCAGGCAACTGTGAAATCAGTTTCGGTTTCTAACATTTGGGCGGCAAGTCGACCAGTTTCTAATCCGTAATCGATGCCTTCGCCATTGAGTGGATTCACGCAACCGGCAGCATCACCAATGAACATAAAATTCTTGCCAGCGATTCCCGAAACTGCGCCACCCATTGGTAACAAGAACGACCAAGGCATTCGAATATCACCGGATAGTTTCCAGTCTTCGCGTTGTTGGTCTGCATATGTATTCATCAATGCGCGAAGGTTTACATCAGCTGGTCGCTTGTTCGTTGCAAGAGTTCCGACGCCAACATTTACCTCGCCATTTGCAAGCGGGAAGATCCAGCCATACCCAGAAAGAATTTCATTCTTTTCGTCGCGTAATTCCAAGTGGGATGAAATCCAAGGATCATCGTGACGCTCACTCTTTATATAGCCGCGTGCTGCCACACCGTATGCAGTATCTCGATGCCATTCACGACCAAGTTTGCGACCGAGTTGGGAACGAGCGCCATCAGCAATGATTACTGAATTGGCATTGATAGTTACTATTCCCGTTTCAGTTTTTACAATTACAGATTTGATTGCACCAGCATCCATCACAACATCTGTTGCACTATGGCCTTCGAGCACGATTGC
>CAIYGJ010000216.1 GCA_903925705.1 uncultured Actinomycetes bacterium
CCCCAAGCACACTTGGAAGCCCCGACACATTCTCGGCCAGAAACTGAAAGTGAGCGCCAAAGTCGACCGTCGAGTTCATCTTCGTAATCATCGCGATCACCGGTGTCAGTTACATCAACCCACTGGCGAAGTTTCTTTGCTTGCTTGGCCAGCGCTGATGAGGATGTTTGGAATAACTGCTCTTCGCCATCATCTGCTGAATCGACTTCGACACGGTTGAATTTATCTAGGCAAATGTAGTTATGCCGACCTTTTAGGACTGCGTAACTGATCGGGTGGTCGGTTTGCTCTGCCAGGGCGTCCACTGCATTTGGCAGGTCATGATCGACAAGTTGTCGCTGTAATGCCAAGGTGGCTGTCGCAATTACGGTTCGGTTAGTGCCATCTGGCATCACGCCCTTGTTGGCTCGCAAGATTGCTGGAACTAAATAGCCAAGTGACTTTCCAGTGCCCGTACCTGCCTGAACCAGCAGATGCTCACCATCTTGCATGGCCTTGTCAACGGCCGTTGCCATTTCAATCTGGCCTTCGCGCGCTGTGCCACCAATGGTTTCGACGACTTTTCCAAGCGCATCGTTAATCGGCGTGGATTTAGATTCTTTAGCCACAGTATTCCTCGAGCACATTTGCTAGCGCTTGCGGAACCTTGGCAATGATTACGGTTCCAGCTTCGGTGTCTGTTCGAGACAAAACATTACCTTCGCGGTAAGCCCGTGCCAACAAATCTCCACGGTCATACGGAACGGTTGCTTTGATGTCGATTTGTGGGTGCGGCAATTGCGCTTCGATCATTGCAACTAGTTCATCGATTCCTTCGCCCGTTAACGCAGAGATCGCAATTGAATTCTTTTCATGTATTTTGATGCGATTGATTACATACGGATCCGCTGCATCTGCTTTATTGATGACGACAAGTTCTGGAATGTTCTGAGCATCGATGTCCGCTAGAACTTTACGAACTGCTGACAATTGACCTTCTGGATCTGGGTCGCTGCCATCAACTACGTGTAGGATCAAATCACTCGCGGAAACTTCTTCCAAAGTGGAACGAAAGGCTTCAACCAATTGGTGCGGTAGATCGCGAACGAAACCTACGGTGTCAGACAGTGTGAACTCCCGACCACCCGGAGTCTTGGCTTGGCGAACCGTTGGATCCAAGGTTGCGAAAAGTGCATTTTCGACCAACACGCCAGCATCCGTGAGTCGGTTAAGCAAACTTGATTTACCCGCGTTGGTGTAACCGGCGATGGCAACTGACGGAACATTGCTGCGACGGCGTTGGGCGCGCTGAGTAGTGCGAGCCACACCCATTTCTTTGATTTCGCGACGAAGCTTGGACATCGACTTACCAATGCGACGACGATCGGATTCGAGCTTGGTTTCACCAGGGCCACGAGTACCGATGCCACCGGACTGACGAGACAGTGCATCACCCCAACCACGAAGGCGGGGCAACATGTATTGCATCTGGGCCAAACTCACTTGGGCTTTACCTTCACGGCTACGGGCATGCTGAGCAAAGATGTCCAAGATCAACCAAGTGCGATCAATTACTTTTACCTTTACAACTTTTTCCATTTTGGATAATTGCGAAGGTGAAAGCTCGCCATTGCAAATCACGGTGTCAGCGCCTGTTGCCATAACGATCTGATGAAGTTCCTGTAATTTGCCTGAGCCGATGTAAGTGGCAGGATCTGGTCTATCTCGGCGCTGAACTAAAACATCCAGCACCTGGGAGCCGGCGGTTTCAGCTAACTGAGCAAGTTCGGCGAGTGATCTTTGAGTTTGATCAAAGTCGCCATCTGTCCAAACACCGATCAAGACAACTTTTTCTAAGCGGAGTTGGCGGTATTCAACTTCAGTAACGTCTTGGAGTTCAGTGGAAAGTCCGACAACTCGGCGAAGTCCCGAGCGTGCCTCAAGATCTAATTCACCAGTGGTTTGTTTTTCAAGATTGTTATCAGCAAATCGTGGATCAAAAAATTCAGACATCTAGTACTAGCTCTGCCACGAACTTGGCTCAATGGTTCCTTCGGAAACAAACACAGCTGGTCCGCGAAGCGTCAAAACTCCATCGGTATCGCTGTCGACATAAACCGTGCCACCAAGAACATCAACTTGCACGGTCCAAGGATCGTTTAAGTGATTGCTAGTTGCGTGCACATAAGCAGCAGCGCAAGCTCCGGAACCACAGGAAAGCGTTTCCCCTACCCCGCGCTCATGAGTGCGCATTGCAATGTGGGTTGGAGATTTTTCTTGAATGAATTCAAAGTTCACGCCGTCTGGGTAAGTGCCCGCTGGTAGCGCAGTTGGAATGTCCTTGAGGGATCCCGCTTGAGAAAGATCTTCAACAACGCTGACTGCATGGTTGTTCATTCCAGCAATTCCAACTGCCGGCCACGAGCCAGTTTCGGTTTGCACTGTGACATCCATTGGACCGAGTGAAACGCGACCCATGGTAATTGCAATGTTTGTGAAATCCGTATCAGTTTGCGAAATTGCGACGGTGACAGTTCCGGCCCGAGTTCCGATTGTAAACAGCCCACGATTTTCTAGTCCGGCTTCAACTAGGTAACGAGCAAATACTCGGAGGCCATTGCCGCAGGTTGCACTTACCGAACCGTCGGCATTGGTGTAATCCATGAAGTATTGGGCGTCATCAACGTTTACGGAATCGGCGAATTCAGTGGCCCTGGCCACTCGCAAGATGCCATCGGCGCCAAGTCCGTGTTCACGGTTACAAAGTTTTTTAGCAGCCTCTGGAGTTACAGATTTTGGGTCAGCAAAATAGCCATCAAGGCCGCTAACCACGATGAAATCATTGCCTGTGCCATGGCCTTTGCGATACGGCACACCAGAAGTTGTCATTGGCTAAATTCTATCGCGGGGCTATGAAGCAGCCCGTTGGAAAGGGTGGTCTGGGGTTAAGCCTGGAGCGCAACCACATCATGGGCGGTAAGTGAATTAGCGTCATGCCAAAGGATCGTTGAATCCCGTCCAAACCAAGAGTCTTGGCGACGTGCGAATTGACGAGTTGCGATCATGGTTCGCTCTGGGGCTTCTTCGAGTGTGAATTCGCCGTCAAAGGCCGAGAGCACTTGGGCGTACCCGAGAGCCTTGCGAGCTGTGACACCATCACGAAGGCCTTTGCCTTCTAGTGCTCGAACTTCATCAACTAAACCTTGTTCCCACATCAAAGCAATTCGCTTGGTGATTCGCTCATCTAGCTCTGGGCGTTCCCGGCGCAAACCAACGCGAATACTTGGCACGATTTCTGGAAGGGCAGTTAGCGAGGTAACCGGGGCTTGGCCAGTAACTCCGATCACTTCCAGCGCCCGAATCACGCGACGAGCGTTTGCTGGATTAACTTTCGCTCCAGCTTCAGGATCAAAATCCATTAAGCGTTTGTAGAGCGCAGCCAGGCCAAGGTCTTCACATTCTTGTTCCAACCGTGCTCGCACATCCGCATCACCGGGCGGGAACTGCATGTCTTCCAGGAGTGCCTGAATGAATAGGCCTGATCCCCCAACAACAATCGCGCGCTTACCGCGAGCATGGATGTCATCGATAACTTTGCGACCTGCAACTTGGTAATCGTTCACATTCGCCATTTGGGTAACGTCTAAAACATCAAGCATGTGATGCGGGATGCCACGACGATCCGCTAACGGAAGTTTCGCTGTTCCGATGTCCATGCCTTCGTAAAGTTGCATGGAGTCAGCATTTATGATCTCGCCATCAATTAGCTCAGCAAGATCTAGTGAGAGATCAGTTTTACCAACTGCAGTTGCGCCGAGAATTACAAAAACTGGTTGCATAGATGCCGCCTGAACTATCGAACTGGAATGCTTGGCATTCCCAACATCACGCCAGCATCGGTTCCTGGAGTCGTTGGCATTTGGCCAGCTTCGTAGTTATCGCCGGCAACAGTCTTGCGAACTGAAATAAGTTTGTCGGCCAGGAAGTGGAACGGAGCTGCGTGGGTAACTTCAGCAACCACAACATCGCCCGGGCGCAGTATATGTTCAACGCCATGAATGTCAGTGCGAGTTACGTGAGCCAAGCGGAAATCGCGAGCGCGACCGCTAACGCGTCCAGTGCTGTCATCTTTACGGCCTTCGCCGGTTGCCACCATAACTTCAATTTCTTTACCGATGAACTTTTTGTTTTCATCCCAAGCAATTGAGTTTTGTAATTCAACCAAGCGTTCGTGACGATCTTGAATGACATCCTGTGGGATCTGGTTATCCATGGTGGCTGCTGGAGTGCCAGGACGCTTTGAGTATTGGAATGTGAAAGCACTGGAGAATCGGGCTTGGCGAACCACTTCAAGAGTCTGCTGGAAGTCTTCTTCAGTCTCGCCTGGGAACCCAGTGATGATGTCAGTTGTGATTGCCGCATCTGGCA
>CAIYGJ010000217.1 GCA_903925705.1 uncultured Actinomycetes bacterium
CCAATGCTGGCAGCACAGTTTCTAGCGATATAAAGGACAAGTCCGCCGCGATTAAGTCCACAGTGGCGCCAAGTAGTTCGGGAGTTAAATAACGGATATTGGTGCGGTCCATCACCGTAACTTTGGGATCTTGGCTAACTTTCCAAGCAAGCTGGCCATAGCCAACATCCACGCAATAGATATGTGCAATCCCCCGGCGCAACATCACATCGCTAAAGCCGCCCGTTGATGCGCCAGCATCCAGGGCAACCAATCCAGTGACATCAATATCAAAGGCATCTAAGGCGCCAATTAACTTATGCGCCCCGCGCGATACGTAATCATCATCAGCATCGAGGTTCACTTTTATCGCTGCAGATTCATCAACTTGAGTTGCTGCTTTAGTTGCAACCATGCCACCAACGATTACTAGCCCGTCAGCGATTAAGTCTTGAGCTTGTTCGCGACTGCGCGCGAGGTGACGTCTAACTAATTCAACGTCGAGGCGGCGGCGAGTCACTGGCTTAAGGAAATTACTGACCGGCTAGGTCAGCCAAAGTTTCATGCAAGCGGCGCTGCACGTCTTCAAAAACATCAACGTGTTCGTGAACTGGCAGGCCTTGCAAATCAGCTAGGCGACCAAGTGCGTCATCAACGCGAGCTTCGCCAGTAATTGGCAATGTTTCCATGGAAACAATCGGGGCTTGTGGGACTACAACCTCTTCAACAAACAGACCTGAGTCTTCACCTAATAATGAGGTGGTTGATTCTTCGGAACTTTCGATAGTTTCGTCGAGAGTGTCGAGATAATCGTTAACTTCGGAGTTTTCCATGCCTCTAGCCTATGGCTTAGCCCTGATTGAACAGTTAAGTGGCGGTTAAGTTACGCCTTGGACTTTGGTGCTGGCTTTTCGGCCTTAGCAAGCGCAGCTTCAAGGTCAACAACGCGCTTACGAAGCGCGGCTAATTCGTCTTCTTGAACTAGACCCATGCGTCCGATGATTTTGTCGACTTCAGCGATAACGGTTTCGCGCGCGCCTTCGCTAGAACCCGAGCAACTTGGCTTTGGAAGTTTGGCCATGAATTCAACAATGATGCCGCCAGCTAAAGTGCCAACTGCAGTGATTGCCTCGACAACTAACTTGGTGTCGACTCCATCCTTGGAATTTTCGGAAACATTAGTCTTAATCTGGTTTACCGATTCATCAAGAATGTCTTTGGCAATAGCTGAAAATTCTCTTAAGTTCTCCACTCCCCTACGCTAACCCGAAATTAGGGGTCAGCGCACCTCGAGACCAATGCCCGAAAGGGCCTCCAGACCCATTTCAATAGATATGTCACTATTCCAATGCGCCACCGCAATCGCCGCCACCGCATCGAGGCCATCGCCTTGGCCAAGCAGGTCACCATTAGAGACTTTCCAGCCGCCACAGGTTGTTACATGGCCTGAAGTTTCGGTGCCAGATTGCGCAGTTAATACTGCGCTGGCATCCCAGGCTAAATATGTAGGTCGCAGTTCTATTGGTACCTGCAGAATATCTTCAATAGTTGTAACTCCCGAAAGCACGAGCAGGGAATCAATCCCAACATTGTTTGCTCCGTGAATGTCAGTATCCAGTCGATCACCAATTACAAGTGGCCGCGTGGCATTTGTGCGATCAATAGATTGCTGCATCAGCGGAGTTTCGGGTTTGCCAGCCACCACATTTGGAGTTCGATTCACGGTTTTACCAAGCGCCGTAACCATAGTGCCGTTACCAGGAGCCACACCAGTTGGTGTTGGGATTGTCATGTCCATGTTGGTGGCAACCCATGGCACACCTGTTCTCAAAACACTCGCAGCAAACTCGAGCACGCGAAATGGCATATCTGGCCAGTAACCCTGAATCATTGCGTCGTAGGTTTGCGAAACATCATGGCTAGGAACTAATCCAACTAGTTCGACTTCGCGGGCTAGATCCTTACTACCTAAAACAAAAACGTTTGAACCTTGTGGAATCAGTTTGGCAAGTTCGGCAGCTCCTGCTTGCGCCGATGTGACAACATCTTCGGCGGTAACTGCTAAACCAAGTTCGCGTAAGTGCTGCGCCACTCGTTGCGGTGAGCGCGAAGCGTTATTGGTGACGCAAGTAAGAGTCATGCCAAATTCATCGTGCGCTTGATTCAGCGCTCCGATAACACCAGGAACAGCATCTTCCCCGATGTAAACGACGCCATCAAGATCTAATAGCGCTGTGTCATAAGCCTTGGCCAGGATTGGGCTAGAAGATTTGAAACTTGACACCCCTAAAGAATGTCACGCTTTATTCGATTAATCCCACTGGGTGATTACTTGGCTAGTTACGTGAAGTACTGCCTATCTCCGAAACCGCTTCGTCAAATTCAGACAATGCTTGGTCCAAGATAGACAGTACTTCCTCTGAACCAGACACAACTTTTTCGCTCAGTTCAATCATGTCTTCCAAGCTAGGGATGCTAGGAAAACTTGGAAGCGACCAATTTGTATCTGGCGCCGAGGGCATACCTACTGCACCACGAGAGTCTTAACCGCCTTTGTAGCCTTTGGCTGCTTACCCTTTGCAGGCTTTGGTTCTTGCACTGTGAAAGTCACAACGCAATTTCCGGCCTTTAGAGTCTTTAGCTTTCCAGCAACTACTGCGCAATTCTTCTTAGAAGAACCCGCAACACTCATTGTTACCTTGGCCTTTGACGAAACAACCTTGACGCCAACTTTCTTGGCCAGAGCGTTTGGCGCCAATGTTTTCTTGGCGCTAACTGTTCTAGCGGCAAGATCTTTCGCTAATGCTAGCGCTGCAGAGTTATCTACAACTGGAGCTGCTGGTGCTGCTGGCGCTACAGGTGCTGCTGGCGCTACAGGTGCTGCTGGCGCTACAGGTGCTGGCGCAGCTGCGGCAAATGGCGAGAAGTTTGAAGTAACGCCACAAACTTGTCCATTTACATAGCTACGTTCAGGTAGTTCTACCCACTTGCCACCGGTGTAGTGGAATACCGCATCTGTTGATTCGCCATCAAGACAAACAGTCACTTTACCTGTGACGCCGGTGACGTTAATGTCAACGATCTTTGTCGATTCGGTAAGTTTAAATGGCGTACTTGATGGCGCTGCCGGATTATTCATTGGCGCAACTGTTACAACAGCTTCGCCAGTTGCACCAGCAAGGTTCAACTTAATAGTTGGCAGAGCTTCCGTGGCCGGAATTACCGCCTCGGTTGTGCCAACAGGAACTGTAACTACTTGCGAGTTCTCCGCTTCACCAGCAGTTACCGCACAAGGAGCTGGAGTCCACTTTGCAAAAAGTGTAATGGCCGACATCACTCCTGGGGAGTATGGGAACTCGATTGCTGCTCCACCATCTGTTGCAGACCATCCAGCATGTGCAGAGCAATTGCGAGTTGGCGTCCCCAGTTCCCAATCTTCGATATCGCCGCCGGTTCTAAATGAAGCTGGAGAAACTTGGGTTCCGCCCTTTGGATTTAAGTTAACGGCGTAAGTATTCGCGCTCCATCTGGCGCCGAACGTCCAGTCACCCACATACGGCCAATAGCCGGTTTCTATGTCACCGCCACCGTCTTGCCATTGCGTCCAGCCTAGGAAGGTATAGCCTGCGCGCGTTGGCGGTACTGGCATTTGAATCTGGCCAGCAACGATCGTGCTTGGCGCTACTGGCGTTCCGCCGTTTGAACTGAAGTTTGCCGTGTAGGTAGCAATAGACCAGTTCGGGTAAAGCACGGTGGTGACCCCATCAACGTTTTGTGGATTCCACGACGTTACGATCGGTCCACCCTTAATGGCGGACCAGCCTTCCCAGTTGTATCCACCTCTCTCAATTTTATTGAGGTCAGGATCAAATCTAGGCACTGAGTAGGGAGACCACCATCTAATTATGTGCTTGCCAACAAAAGTTATCGAACTCAGTTTTGCATTATCTGTAAAGCCAATATATGGCTCCCGGTTCCATTGAATTACTCGGGCAGCGAAGGTTACTTCCTCGAGGCTGCTTCTTCCGAATGCGTAGTCTGATATTTCATCAACATTTCCTGGTACGACGAGTGAAGTGGCTTTCAGCCCAACAAATGCGCTCCCTTGAATTTTTTCTAACTTGTCTGGTAACACCAAATCGGTGATGTTGTTGTTCTTAAATGCAGAGCCGCCGATCACCTTTAGATCGCTATTTTCCGCGAATGCAACCTTTGTAAGGCCTCGATTTTCGAAAACCGCGTCATTGATGCGAGTCACGTTAGCGGGAATCGTGATTTCTCCAGCGCAATCTTCAGTTGATGCTGTCACTACGTCATCCCGCTGCGTGAAAAATCCGCTTAGTGAGCAATCAATTTCCGCGACGACGACAGGCACCTGCACGTTGTACAAGGTCGTGCCAGCAGCTACAGAATATGGGTAGCTAGGGATTACCGGACCACCTGGACTGGTGGACCAACCCACATGCCTATAGTCGGCATTTTGTACGATACGTGGCGTTCTATCCAAATCACCGGCTCTCACAAAAGTAATGGAGTTTAGTTTGGTTGAGCCGTCGAATGCCCATCTGGAAAAAGAATTGTAGTATTCAGAGTGATCAATCATGCTCTCTAAATCACTGCCAGCAAAAGCTTCCCCACCGATATCTCTCACCGTTTCTGGTATCGAGATTGTTGAAATTTTCGTTCCCTTAAATGCGCCGCCGCCGATATGCGTCAATTGAGTGCCTTGTGCAAAAGTGACTTTAGTGATATCTCGGCCCGCGAACGTTGCATTCCATCCTGGAGAAATTTGTGTTACATCTGCAGGAATGGTGATTTCCCCGGCGCAATCACGCGAAGCCACTGTCACTACTCCAGATACGACTCTGAATGATCCACCCAAAGAGCAAGGCACTACCGCACGGCCAGCATTTGCCGTCAATCCCGTTGGATACAGGGTTAAGTCACCAGGGTTTGTATTGGCAAGCGGGAAAGTTACCAGCGGGCCACCCGAAGTGGTTGACCAGCCTAAAGAGAAATCCGCATCGCTAACACCTGGAGGTGTGTCCAATTTCAATTGGTTTGGGCCTTTAAATGTTACCGAACGCACGTTGCTCTGAACGTCAGTAAAATTCACCTCGCCAATGTTAAGGCTCGTGGCGACTCGAGATTCAAAGATAACACTCTCGATGCTGCCCCAAAAGGAGTCAAACTCAAGTTGGTCTACTGTTCCTGGAATCGAGATAGTTTTTACTCCGGTGCCAATAAATTGCCCACCCTCGAGTCTCTCTAAGCCATTTGGCAAAACTATTGAGGTGAGATCCGATTCTAAAAAGGCCCCCCATGCGATCCTCTTTAACTTGCTACCCGGCGCGAAAGTGACGCTTGTTACACCAGAATCATAGAAAACGTAATTGTTAAACAATTCGACTTTAGCGGGAATGGTGATCGCCCCGACACAACTTTGGCTCCCAACGACAGTTGTATCTGAAACAGCGAAAGTTCCGCTAACGGAGCAGGGGATTCTCCTTTCCTTAGCTTGAGCAGGTGAGGCCAGCAATGTTGGAAGGACTAGAAGGGCAACTAGCCCTGCCAAGAAGGATGAGACTGACTTTTTCACGCATAGCTCCTGTTTGAAGAAAGGATTACGAACCCAAGATTGGTACATGGTACCAAGTTTGGAATATAGTTTCATATTAAATCTATTTGTCAAGCGGATAAAGGGCAAGGCGCGCCTTAATTGCTGATGAACTGTTCTTGAATGGATTTCAAATCTCTATACACTTGGGATATGGCAACAAAAAAGCAGGCGGAAGAAGTGTCTGGAAATAGACAATCCGCCTATACCGCCAAAAATCGGGCATCGCTGATCAAGGCTGCTCAAGAGGTTCTTGCCGAGTTTGGCCTTAATGCCACCATTGATCAACTGGCTGCTGCTGCCCAGGTTTCCCCAACCACGATTTACAAATACTTTGAAAACAAAGAAGCTCTCCTATCGGAGGCCCTTTCAGAGGCTTGGATCGAATTCATGCTGTGGGCACACGGTGACGAAATTCCAGGTTCCAGCTTTCAGGGCTTGATCAATGTGTTCAGAAAGCTATTTCGAGCTAAACAAACTCACCCACATTTTGCCAGAATTCTTAAAAATACACTTACAGACCCTTCCTCTTTCCTTGATGCTGTCAGGCCCATGGCACTTATTGTCTTCAGACAAGCAGCCAGCAATGACGGCATGGTCGCAGTTCACCTTGAAGAGCGCTCTTACATCTGGGGTTTTTCCCTCGCCGGCATCATGAATGGAGTCTTCGTAACTGAAGAGTTGAGTCCCGAAAAGGCAGATGAGTCACTTTCCTTCAGCCTTCAAGTTATGGATTTCAGTAAAGCAAAAGCTAAGAAATTAGTCTCGCAACCACTGGTTTATCCGGAACCGAAATAGTGCAAAAATCTGAAGCTACGACCGGACAGTTGTAATCTTCGAGACTTCAACTTCCATGCGGGAAGCAACGCCTGCACCGGTCTTCCAAAACCTGCGCCGCAGTTCGCCAGTGATCTCAACGATGTCGCCGATTTCTAGGTTGGCAGATTTACGTTGAACCGCAGGCTTGAATGCTACGCAATCAATAGTGTCTACGGTTGCCTTGGTTACCGGCTTATGGCGCGGCACCACAACTCGAAACTTCATCAGTGTGTCACCGCTTGGTAACTCGAATTGTTCAGCTTCAGTTGTCACGCGCGCAACTAAAGTCACAGCGTTTTCCCAGTTCGCAAAATCTTGCGCTAATGCAGTCATCTATCCCCCAAATATTGTTAGTTGGATAGATGTTGCTCAGGGGACTTGCGA